>JARXKO010000054.1 GCA_030271595.1 Pseudomonadota bacterium
GCGGTCGCCGGCTTCGCTCTGGGCGGCGGCTGCGAAGTGGCGATGATGGCCGATTTCATCATCGCCGCGGACAGCGCCAAGTTCGGCCAGCCGGAGGTCAAGCTGGGCGTGACGCCGGGCATGGGCGGGTCGCAGCGGCTGACCCGCGCGGTGGGCAAGGCCAAGGCGATGGAAATGTGCCTGACCGGCCGGATGATGGGCGCCGAAGAGGCTGAACGTTCGGGACTGGTCGCGCGGGTCGTTCCAGCGGCCGATCTGCTCGACGAAGCGATGAAGACCGCAGCGACGATCGCGGCGATGGCCCCGCTGGCGGCGATCGCGACCAAGGAAATGGTCAATGCCGCGTTCGAGATGAATTTGGCCCAGGGCATCAACTTCGAGCGCCGGCTATTTCACGGCCTGTTCGGCACCGAGGATCAGAAAGAAGGCATGGCGGCATTTGTCGAGAAGCGTCCCGGCAAATGGAGTGGGAAGTAAGTCCCCCTCCCGCTTGCGGGAGGGGTTAGGGGTGGGCATGTGATTCTTTCGCTCGCGGACAGGCCCACCCCCGGCCCCTCCCGCAAGCGGGAGGGGGGAATTTGAAATGAAAATCGCCTTCATCGGACTTGGCAATATGGGCGGCGGGATGGCCGCAAACCTGGTCAAGGCCGGGCACGAGGTGACCGCCTTCGACCTCGCCGAGCCGGCGATCGAGCGGGCGCGCGGCAATGGTTGCGCGATCGCCACCAGTGCGGCCGAAGCGGTGGCGGGCGCTGAAGCGGTGGTCACCATGCTCCCGGCGGGCAAGCATGTCGCCGGGGTCTATGCCGACAGCATCATCGGCACGGCCCCGCCAGCGGCGATCCTGATCGATTGTTCGACCATTGACGTTGCCACCGCGCGCCAGGTCGAGGACGTCGCCGGTGCGGCCGGCTACACCATGGTCGATGCCCCGGTGTCGGGCGGGATCGCCGCGGCGGACGCGGGGACGCTGACCTTCATGGTCGGCGGCGGCGCCGCGGGGTTCGAACGCGCCCGCCCCATCCTCGAGGCCATGGGTAAAGCGGTCATCCACGCTGGGCAGGCCGGCGCCGGCCAGGCCGCCAAGATTTGCAACAATATGCTGCTCGGCGCGACGATGGTCGCGACTTGCGAAGCTTTCGGCCTTGCCCGCAAGCTCGGGCTCGACCTCCAGACCTTTTACGACATTTCCTCCAAAGCCAGCGGCCAAAGCTGGTCGATGACCTCTTATTGCCCGGTTCCGGGGGTCGGCCCCGACACGCCCGCCGACCGCAATTACGAGGGCGGGTTCGCCGCCGCCTTGATGCTCAAGGACCTCAAGCTGGCGATGGATGCGGCCAGGGAAGCCGGCGCTTTCGTGCCGATGGGCGACGAAGCCGAGGAACTGTTCGAACGGTTCGTCAATTCTGGCAACGGCAATAAGGATTTTTCCGGGATCATCCGGATGATCGAGGAGCAGCATTGAGCATGCGTAAAACAATCGTCGCCGCAGCCGCGGTCATCGCGCTCGTCGCTTGTTCGAAGCAGAACCAGACGCGAGTCAGTGCGCCGGCGCCGGCATCCGCGACGGTCAGCGGTGCCAAGGCGAAGTCGGTCATGCACGAACGCAGCGACGGCATGAAAAAAGTCGGCAAAGCGATGAAGATACTGGGGGCCCAGATCAAATCGGGTGCGCCCGACATGACGGCGGTCAAGGCCGCCGCGGCGGCGATGGACGGCCTCGCCAGGAAATCCTCGGCCTGGTTTCCGGCCGGCACCGGGCCCGACGCCGGCAAAACCAGGGCTAAAGCGGAGATCTGGCTCAAGCCCCAGGATTTTGCCGCCAAGGTAAAGGGATTCCAGACCGCCGCCGCCAATTTCAACGCCGCGGCCCAAACCGGCAATGCGGCGACCGCGACCGCGAGCCTCGGCGAACTCGGCAAGAGCTGCAAGGCGTGCCACGACAATTACCGCTCGGATGAGCACCGCTGATGAGCGAACCGGTCAAGGTGGCCGTGTGGGACGTCCCGATCCGGCTGTTCCACTGGCTGCTCGTCGGCTTGATCGGATTCAGCTTCTACGCGGTCAAGAGCGGCCACGTCGTCTGGCACATCTATTCCGGTCTGGCGATTTTGAGTCTGCTCATCTTCCGCCTGCTGTGGGGACTTGTCGGAAGTTCGACCGCACGTTTCGCCACGTTCGTTGCGGGGCCCGAGCGGGTGCTCGGCTACCTGCGCGACAAGTCGAGCTGGGCGGCCGCGGGCCACTCGCCGCTCGGCGCGCTCAGCGTGCTGGCATTGCTCGGTGCCTTGCTGGTGCAAGTCGGGCTGGGCCTGTTCGCGGTCGATGAAGATGGCCTCAACGAAGGGCCGCTGGCGCATTTCATCAGCGTCGACAAAGCGGACTTGATGCGCGGTATCCACGGCGCGTGGTTCTTCGTCGTCGCGGCACTGATCGTCCTGCACGTCGGCGCGATCGTCTATTACCGGCTGTTCCAGAAGCAAAAGCTGACCAAGGCGATGATCACCGGACGCAAGGCACTGGAACCGGGGGTGGCGCCAATGCGGCCCGGGAAGTGGTGGGTGGCAGTCATTTGCCTGATCGCCGGAATCGCCGTCACTCGCTGGATAATCGCCGGTGTGCCGCCCTTCGGGGGTTGATCGGAAGGCCGCGCGGGACCACATCGCGGGGATGCTCATGCACACCGAACAGACGCCCAACCCGGCGACTCGCAAGTTCCTGCCCGGCCAGCCGGTGATGGAATCAGGAACGCGCGACTTTCCCGATGCCGGCAGCGCCGCCGCCTCGCCGCTCGCCGCGGCCCTGTTCGACAGCGGCCAGGTCGAGGGTGTGTTCTTCGGCCGGGACTTCATTTCGGTGACCGCCGGCGCCGGCGTGTCATGGGGCGATCTCGAGCCGCTGGTGCTCGAAACTTTGCTCGACCATTTCGTCAGCGGAGCGCCGCTGTTCGCGGCGGGGAGCGCCGATGGCATCCTCGTTGGCGAGCAAGCCGGAATCGACGACGACCCCGCCGATGCCGAGATCATCGACCAGATCAAGGAGCTGATCGAAACGCGGGTCCGCCCGGCGGTCGCCCAGGACGGCGGCGACATCGTCTATCGCGGCTACAAATCGGGCACGCTGTTCCTCGCGATGCAAGGCGCCTGCGCCGGTTGCCCGTCCTCGGCGTTGACGCTCAAGCGCGGGATCGAGGGGCTGATCAAACATTATGTCCCCGAGGTCGAAAACGTCGAAGCGATCTAGGATTTAGCTGGGGCTTGCGGCGCGCTGCCGCTTGTGACCACAATCGCACCGTCATGATCCTCGCGTTCGACACGTCGAGTTCGGCCTGCACCGCCGCCGTGTTCGACGGCGACGGCAACTGCCTGTCGAGCAGCGATGAAATCATCGGCCGCGGCCACAGCGAACGGCTGGTGCCGCTGCTCGAGCAGCTGCTCGATGGGCGCCGGCCCGACCACATATTGGTCGGCATCGGGCCCGGCAGCTTTACCGGCATTCGCGTCGGCGTGGCCGCAGCGCATGGTCTTGCGATCGGGTGGAACGCGAGCGTCAGCGGCATCTCCTCGCTCGCCCTGATCGCGGCTGGAAGCGGCAGCGACGGGGCGGTCGCGGCGGCGGTGCTTGGCGGCCACGGCGAAATTTTCATCCAGCAATTCGACGGGGCGACCAGCGAGCCAATTGGCGCGCTCATCAATTCGAGCCCCGCCGACGCGGCGCACAGCATCTCGGCGCCACTGGTGCTTGGCTCGGGCGCGGCAGCGCTGGTCGCGGCGCGCGGCAGCGGCAAAGCGCGCGAGGCCTGGCCCTCGGCGCGCCATGCCCTGCTCGTGCCCGAGGCCCTGCGCTCGCTCGATCCCCGGCCGCTCTATGCCCGGGCGCCAGACGCCAAGGCCGCGGCCGCCTGATGGCGAGCCCTGCTCCCCGCCACCACTATCGCATCGAACGCGGCACCGCCGACGATCTCGATTCGGTCATGATTGTCATGGAAGCAGCGTTCGGCGACCGCTTCGGCGAGGCGTGGACGCGCTCGCAATGTTCGGGAATCCTGCCGATGGGCGGGATCAGCCTGGCGCTCGCCCGCGATCCCGAGCGCCTGGATGTCGCCGGCTTTGCCCTTGCGCGGACCATCGCCGACGAAGCCGAACTGCTGCTGCTCGCGGTCGCGCCCGACCATCAACGCCGCGGTATCGGCCTGCAATTGCTCGGCGATTTCATGGACCGGGCGCGGGCATTTGGAGCGTCGAAGCTGCACCTCGAGGTACGCGCCGGCAATCCGGCGATCGCCATGTACCGCGCCGCGGGATTCGAGCCGGTCGGCCGGCGGCGCAATTATTATCAAGGCGCCGACGGCAAGCGCTGCGACGCACTGACCTTCGCGCTCGATCTCGCCGAACCCGATTGAGGTCCCAGACCCGCCCTCAAGCCGTGTTGCGCGGGTCAGGCACAAGGATTAGGGAAGCAAAACGTGCGGATATCCGCACGGGTCTCTGCTCTTATTCGGGAATAGCCAAGATGGCCGACAATCAAGGCGACGACGACACCCTGTTGACACTCACCGCGGATATTGTTGCTGCTCATGTCAGCAACAATAGCGTCGCGGTCAACGACTTGCCCAACCTCATCCAGAATGTTCACGGCGCGCTTGCGGGAATTGCCGGTGCCGGTTCGGCGGCCGACGTCAAGCTCGAACCCGCGGTTTCGGTCCGCGCGTCGATCAAGCCCGACTATATCGTGTGCCTCGAGGACGGCAAGAAACTGAAGATGCTCAAGCGGCATCTGATGACCCATTACAACATGACCCCCGACGATTATCGCCGCAAATGGGGCCTCAACGCCGATTATCCGATGGTCGCGCCCAATTACGCCGAACAGCGGCGCGTGCTGGCCAAGTCGATCGGGCTCGGCACCAAGCGCCGCCGCACGCGCAAGTGACAAGCTGAGGCCGTCATCCTGATCTCGGATCAGTCATCCAAGTCGGTAGGGCTGCTTTTGCCTGCCCCAATCGATGCTGAATCAGGTGCAGCATGACGGTTCGCCTTTGACCCGCACCACGGCGATGCCTACCCTGTAGTCATGACCCGCAAGATCGATATCGAACAATTGTGCGCCGACAAGGGGCTACGCATCACCGAGCAGCGCAAGACCATCGCCAAGGTGCTTGGCGACAGCGAGGACCATCCCGACGTCGAAACCCTCCATTCGCGAGCGGCTGCGATCGACCCTAATATTTCGATCGCCACCGTCTACCGGACGGTGCGGCTGTTCGAGGAAGCGGGGATCCTCGAGCGTCACGAATTCGGCGACGGCCGCTCGCGCTACGAAGCGGTGTCCGAAAGCCACCACGACCATCTGATCGATGTCGAAACCGGCAAGGTCATCGAATTCGCCGATGACGAGCTCGAGCTGCTTCAGAAGCGCATCGCCGAGCGGCTCGGCTTCCGCCTCGTCGACCATCGGATGGAGCTGTACGGCGTCGCCCTCGACCGCGAGCGCTGATCGGTTGGACGCTCCGTCGCTGGCCCGAATCCTTGTCCGGGTTGCCGCGCTCGCGCTGCTGTTCCTGGTCTGCGCCCCGCTTCATCTGGCGACCAAGGCAGTCACCGGTACATCCCCATGGCCGCCAAGATTTCTCGGTGCGGCCGCGTGGCTGGTTGGCGCGCGGGTGCGGGTCGAAGGTGCGCCGGTCGGCCCGCACACCCTGCTCATCGCCAACCATGTCAACTGGCTCGATATCCTGGCCGTCGCCGGAGCGACCGGCGCGGCGTTCGTGTCCAAGGACAATCTTGGCCACGGCTTCATCCATTGGCTCGCCGACCAGAACCACACGATCTACGTCCGCCGGGGTCATATCAAGGGCGCCAGGAACCAGGCGATGGAAATTGCACAGGCGCTCGAAGGCAGCAGGCCGATCGCCTTGTTCCCCGAAGGCACGGTCGGCCCGGGAACGCATTTGCTGCCGTTCCGATCGACCCTGCTCGAAGCCGCCAATTACGCGTCGAAAGCCGTCGCGATCAGGCCGGTGGCGCTGGATTACGGGCCGATCGCGCCCGACATCGCCTGGTTCGACGAGCCGGCGAAGGACAATGTCCTGCGCATCCTTGGCCGCAAGGGAACGATCCCGATCGTCGTCAAGCTGCTGGCGCCGCTGGAGCATGACGGAAACCGCAAGTCGATCGCCGCCGATGCCCGCCGGGCGCTCGAACAGGCGCTCGGCTTCAAGTCGCCTCAGCCATCGCCTATAGGCAGTGGGCAATGATTCCCAAGACCTTCAAGATCAAGAGTTTCGGCTGCCAGATGAACGTCTATGACGGCGAGCGCATGGCCGAATTGCTGGATTCGCGTGGAATGCGCGCGGCCGGCGCCGACGAGGACGCCGATCTGGTCGTCCTCAACACCTGCCACATCCGCGAGAAGGCCGCCGAAAAGGCCTATTCGGACGTCGGCCGGCTGCGCCGCGAGGACGGGTCGAAGCCGCTGATCGCGCTCGCTGGATGCGTCGCCCAGGCCGAAGGCGCCGAGGCGCAGCGGCGCTCCTCGATGATCGACGTGGTCGTCGGCCCGCAAGCCTATCACCGCCTGCCCGAACTGGTCGCCGAGGCAGCGCTCGGCCGCCGCCCGGTCGATACCGACATGCCGGCGATTTCCAAGTTCGACGCCATGCCGCCGCGCCGCCGGGCAAGCCCAAGCGCCTTCCTCACCGTCCAGGAAGGGTGTGACAAATTCTGCACCTATTGCGTCGTCCCGTACACCCGCGGGGCCGAGATCGGCCGGCCATCGCGCGACATTTTGACCGAAGCCAGATCGCTGGTGGCGGCGGGGGCGCGCGAAATCGTTCTGCTGGGGCAAAATGTGAACGCCTGGGCCGAGGATGGCCGCGGGCTCGCCGGCCTCATTCGCGCGCTCGCGGCAATCAGCGGCCTCGAGCGCATCCGCTATACCACCAGCCATCCCAACGACATGGATGACGCGCTGATCGCCGCCCATGGCGAAATCGGCAAGCTGATGCCCTACCTCCATCTGCCGGTGCAGTCGGGCAGCGACCGGGTGCTCCGGGCGATGAACCGAAGCCACGGCGCCGACAGCTATTTGCGGATCATCGACAAGGTCCGCGCCGCGCGGCCCGACATCGCGGTCAGCGGCGACTTCATCGTTGGTTTCCCCGGCGAAAGTGACGCCGACTTCAAAGAAACGCTGAACATCGTCGATGCAGTCGGCTACGCTTCGGCTTATTCGTTCAAATACAGCCCGCGGCCGGGCACCCCGGCGGCCATGATGGAGGATCAGATCGAGCGCGACGTGATGGATCAGCGGCTGCAGCAGCTGCAGGAGCGGATTGCCTACCACCAGGCGGCCTTCAACCGGTCCAGGGTTGGAACCGGAACCCAGATCCTGATCGAACGCGCCGGGCGCAGTCCGGGTCAGATGATCGGCAAGTCGCCGTGGCTGCAATCGGTCCATGTCGAGACCGCAGCCAGCCCGGGCGAAATCATCGATGTGACCCTGGTCGCCGCGGGACCGCGCTCGATGACCGGCGCCGAGCGCGCCCGGGCCGCCGCCTGATGGCCCGGCGCGACCTTGCCGCCGTCGCCGACCGCGCTCGGCTCGAACTGGAATTCGACCAGCCCTATCTGATCGGGCCGTTGTTCGGCGATTACGACCGCCATCTGATCGCCATCGAAACCGCGCTCGGGGTGCATATCTCCGCCCGCGGCAATCGCGTCCAGATCGAGGGCGAGCCCGAATCGGCGGCGCGCGCGCGCGATGTTCTGACCGGGCTCTACAACCGCCTCGATCAGGGCCATGACGTCGATGCCGAGGCGGTCGAGGCGGTGCTCGGAATGGCCCAGCAGCCGAGCCTCGACGGGATCATCGCCAATGACGTGACCGACGCCCCCAAGGTCATGATCCGGACGCGCAAGAAGACCATCGTCCCGCGCTCGGTGGTCCAGGCCCATTACATGGAGGCGCTGGCCCGCGACGACATGATCTTCGCGCTCGGGCCGGCGGGTACCGGCAAGACCTATCTCGCGGTCGCGCAGGCGGTGGCGATGCTGATCACCGGCGCGGTCGACCGGCTGATTCTCTCGCGCCCGGCGGTCGAGGCCGGCGAGCGCCTCGGCTTCCTCCCCGGCGACATGAAGGACAAGGTCGATCCCTATCTCCGTCCGCTTTACGATGCGCTCTACGACATGCTCCCGACCGAGCAGGTCGAGCGCCGAATCGCCTCGGGCGAGATCGAGATCGCGCCGATCGCGTTCATGCGCGGGCGGACATTGGGCGACGCCTTCATCATCCTCGACGAGGCGCAGAATACCACCCCGCAGCAGATGAAGATGTTCCTCACCCGCTTCGGCATGCGCAGCCGGATGGTGATCTGCGGCGATCCCAACCAGACCGATCTCCCGCCCGGCGCGACCAGCGGGCTCAACGACGCGGTCGCCAAGCTCGAGGGCATCCCCAAATTGTCGATGATCCGCTTTTCCTCGGCCGACGTGGTCCGCCATCCGCTCGTCGGGCGCATCGTCCAGGCCTATGAAGGGCCGGGCTCGTGATGCTACCGCATTCGAATAAATTTCCGTTCGTCCCGAGCGAAGTCGAGGGGCGCTCGCTGGCAAGACCGTGTCTCGACTTCGCTCGACACGAACGGGCGGATGGGCTCGTCGGCCGCCAGCTATGGTCGAGATGATGCTCGAAATCGCACTCGACAGCGACGGCGACTGGGACAGTAGCATCGTCGG
>JARXKO010000055.1 GCA_030271595.1 Pseudomonadota bacterium
CGATTGATCGTGAAATGCTTGCCGACCTCGCGCAGGAACGGGACATAGGCGAGGGTGTCGAGCCATTCGGCGTTGTCGAGCATGAGTGCGTCCGCGGGCCCGTCACCGAAAGTCAGGAAGCGCTCGAACACCTTGCGGATGCCGGCGATATTCCCGGCGATGTCGGAGTCGGTCAGCAGCTTGCGGCTTTCGTCCTTGCCGCTGGGGTCGCCGACCTTGGTCGTTCCGCCGCCCATCAGCACCAGCGGGCGATGCCCCGCCTGCTGCAACCGGCGCAGCATCATGATCTGCACCAGCGACCCGACGTGCAAGGACGGCGCGGTCGCGTCGAAGCCGATGTAGGCGGTGACCACCTCTTTCCCCGCAAGCGCATCCAGTGCCCCGGCGTCGGTCGCCTGGTGGATGTAGCCGCGCTCGTCGAGCAGGCGCAAAAGGCTGGACTGGTAAGAACTCATGCCCGCCCGCTTAGCCAAAGCCGGGCAAAGGCGAAATAGGCACTCGGGGATGGCAGCGCCGCGAAAAGCGGGATATCCGGAGCAATGCAGTTCGACCTTCTGCCCCATCCTGCCACTGCGCCCGCCGCGGCGCCGTTCAAGCTGTGGGCCAATGTCGATTACGCCGGGGCGTTCGGCGCCACCGCGATTCTCAACCTGTGGTTCGGGGTTGGAGCGCCGCTGAGCCGCTTCGTCATGCCTTCAAGCGACGAGCCCGGGCGGCGCGATGAGTTGTGGCGGACGACCTGCTTCGAAGCCTTCCTCCGCGCCGATGGTGACGAGGCCTATCGCGAATGGAATTTCGCGCCCTCGGGGGACTGGGCGGCGTATGATTTCGCGGCGCGCCGCGAGGACAGGAGCGAAGGCGCGGTCGACAACCCGCCCTACATCCGGATCGAGGATAATCTCACCTGGTTCGTGCTCGGCTCGACCGTAGCGCTGGAGGCCGGGCGCGAATGGGCGCTGGGCCTGTCTGCAGTGCTCGAGGAGCAGGACGGGACCAAATCCTATTGGGCGCTGGCCCACGGCGCGGACCAACCCGACTTCCACGACCCGGCCTGCTTCACCGCGCGGCTCGTGTGACGCGCTTTTCTCATCTTCGTCATTGCGAGGAGCGCAGCGACTCGGCAATCCACGATTCCCATTCACCACATCGGATTGCGTCGCTGCGCTCGCAATGACTGATTGTCTGTTCGGAATCGACCGGCTTGTGGCCGATCCGGCGCTGCGCGCGCCGCTCGCCGGCAAGCGCGTGGCATTGCTCGCCCACCCGGCTTCGGTAACCCGCGACCTCACGCACAGTCTCGACGCGCTGATCGCCGCCGGTGTGACTATCACCGCAATCTTCGGCCCGCAGCACGGGGTTCGTGGCGACCTGCAGGACAATATGATGGAATCGCCCGACTCCAGCGATCCCACCTACGGCATGCCGGTGTTCAGCCTCTACGGCGAAGTCCGCCGCCCAAGCGGCCAGTCGCTGTCGACGTTCGACATCCTCCTGGTCGACCTCCAGGATCTCGGCTGCCGAATCTACACCTTCGTCACCACCTTGCTCTATGTGCTCGAGGCCGCGGCCGAGCATGGCAAAGCGGTGTGGGTGCTCGACCGGCCCAATCCCGCCGGCCGGCCAGTCGAGGGCAATCTGCTCGAACCCGGCTGGGAAAGTTTCGTCGGTGCCGGCCCGATGCCGATGCGCCACGGCCTCACGCTGGGCGAAATGGGCCTTTGGTTCATCAAGCAGTTCAACCTCGATGTCGAGTACCGGGTGATCGACATGACCGGCTGGTCGCCGGACAGCGCGCCAGGCTTCGGCTGGCCGCCCGAGCGGGTGTGGATCAACCCCAGCCCCAACGCGCCCAACCTCAACATGGCCCGGGCCTATGCGGGCACGGTCATGCTCGAGGGCACCACACTGAGCGAGGGCAGGGGCACGACCCGTCCGCTCGAACTATTCGGCGCGCCCGACATCGAGGCCAGAGCGGTAATCGCGGAGATGGAGCGAATCGCCCCGCACTGGCTCGCCGGTTGCACGCTGCGCGACCTGTGGTTCCAGCCGACGTTCCACAAGCATGTCGGCGAACTGTGCAACGGCGTCTTCATCCACGCCGAGGGGCGGTCCTACGACCCCCACGCCTTCCGCCCGTGGCGGCTCCAGGCGCTGGCGTTCAAAGCCATCCGCAACCTTGCCCCCGACTACCCCTTGTGGCGCGATTTCCCCTACGAATATGTGTTCGACAAGCTCGCCATCGACGTCATCAACGGCTCGACCAAGCTCCGGGAATGGGTCGACGACCGCGAAGCCGGGCCGGGCGACCTCGACTCGTTCGCGGCGCCCGACGAACAGGCGTGGGCGGACATGAGGTCCTCGATCCTGCTGTATTGATGCCGATTCCTGGCGCGCACGGTTAGGCGTCGAACAGCGCTCGCTCGCTGCAGTCGAAGGCGCCCTTCGCAGCAAGACGCCGAAACAGCGGCCGGTGCTCCTGCGGAATCTGGCTAAGGTCGGCGCGGTCGATCGCGATCCTTGTATTGTCGCCGTAATTGCTTCGGTCGATGAACCACGATCGCGCATAGGCCAAATAGACGATCGGGCGTTCGTCGGCCGATCGATTCTCGGTTCCAAAATGGCTCAGGCGATAGTCGGCCAGATAGCAACTGCCGCGCTTTAGATAGGGCGCTTCGCAGTCGTCCGGATCGATGTCCCTCCGGTGACTCCCCGCGAATAGGTTCGTCGTCCCGGTTTCGGGGGTAAGATCGACCAAGGGAATTGCGACATTGATCGCATAGGGCTGAACCACCGCGCGAATGAACGGCTCGCCGGGAAACAAGTCCGGGTGATCGGCGTGCTCATGCTGTTCTGGAGCGCCTGGCAACGCGCAAACCAAGGAGAAATTATCGATCAAAAGGTCAGGTCCAAGCACCGCCTGGACGATCTCCAGGACTAGAGGATTGGCGTAGAGGCTCGGGGACAAGAACGGCCCGGCCATTTTCATTGTGACCTGGATCCGCCGTTCACCGACCGGATATTGGTCCGGCTCGCGTTCGATGTCCGGGAACTGGCGACGATATTCGGCGAGCAAGGCATCAATGGCGTCGACCGCGAACACGTGATCGAGGGTGATGAAACCCCGTTCCACCAATTGTTGTGCCGGATCCGTCATCATCGCTCCTTCACCCGGCTAACATTGCCCGCATCATCGCGAAAGCGGCTTTTGCCGCCGCAGCACGTGGTTAACGAAGAAGTAGGAGGTTTGCCCGTATTCCCGCTCCAGCAGGTTTCAGTGGGAGCGTTCGGCGCATGGCGACGCAGGGAATTGAAGAGGTAACCGAAAACGCGATCCGCGCCGTGGCGCGCGATTGCGGTTCGCTGTCGATGGAATGCAGCGACGTCGCTGGATACGTCAACGGCGTGTCGGACCGCATCGGCGAGCATTTGAAGATGCTCGACCAGCTCGAGGACGTCACCAACCGCTTGCTCAGCGATCAGGCGCGGGTGTCGGATTCGACCGACGAAGCGCGGCTTCTGAGCGAACAGGCCAAGGCCAAGCTCGAGGCCGGGCGCGATGCCATCGAAGGCACCATCGCCGGCTTCAAGGGACTGACCGAACTGGTCGTCCAGCTGGGCGAGCGCATGGCCGGGTTCGCCTCGGCGATGCACCAGGTCCAGACCGTCTCCTCGACCATCGAGACCATCGCTCGCAAGACCAACATGCTGGCGTTGAACGCGACCATCGAAGCGGCCCGCGCCGGCGATGCCGGGCGCAGCTTCGCGGTCGTCGCCGCAGAAGTGAAAAAGCTTGCCCATGACACGCGCGCGGCAACCAGCCAGATTGCCTCGACCATCGGTGAACTGACCCGCGAAGCCGGCGCCGTGACGACCGAGATCAAGAGCGGCGTCGAGCGCAGCCGCGCCGCCCAGTCGGGCTTCGGCACGATCAGCGAGACCGTCCGCGAAGTCAGCGAGATCGTTGGCATGGTCGACCGCCAGACCGAGGGCATCGCCCATTCGACCAGCATGATCCAGACCAGCGTCGACCGGGTCAAGGCCGGGCTCACCGATTTCGCCGGGGACGCGCGCGCCAACGGCACCGAATTGCAGACCGCGCAGAAGCGGCTCGCCCACCTCGAATTACTGTCCAACACCATGCTCGACACGCTCGCCAATTCGGGCGCCGAGATCGACGACACGCCGTTCATCCTCAAGGCCCAGGAAGTCGCCCACCAGATCATGGCGGCGATCGAGCAGGCAGTGGATTCTGGCGAAGTGAGAATCGAGGACGTTTTCGACCGCGATTACAAGATGCTCGAAGGCTCCAACCCGGTCCAGTATGACGTGCGGTTCAATGCCCCCGCCGACAAATACGTCCAGCCGATCCTCGACCGGACCAAGGGCGCGGACGGGCGCATCATCGGCTCGGCCATCGGCGATATGAACGGCTATCTTCCGACCCATTTGTCGGAGCGCAGCCATCCCCAGGGTCCGGATCCGGTGTGGAACGACGAGCATTGCCGCAACAAGCGCATCTTAATCGACGACACCACTCGCGCCGCGCTCGCGAGCGACAAGGCCGCGACCCTCGCCACCTATCGCATGGAGCTGGGCGACAAGTTCATTCCGGTGAAGAACGTGTTCGTACCGCTTCACTTCAAGGGCCGCCGCTGGGGCAATTTCGAACTCGCCTACCGCGACGACTGATCGCTTCGGCCAGGTGGGGGCCGGGTGTCGCCGTCCGCGGTTCGCCGCGGGCGGCGATTCTTTAATCAGGGTTGGCGAAAGCTTACCCCGGCATAAACGCGATTTTTACATCCCGCTGCTAGGACCAGACACCTGGGGCCTGGAATGACTGGCCCGCGAAGGGATTTTTCATGGGCAGTGCGAAGGCAATCAACCCCGTCTCCGGCCCGCAACCGGTCAGCGCCGCGGCGGCGCAGCTGGAGCGGATCGCGGGTGAGGGTTGTGCTCGCCATCCATATTTGAACACACTCCTCGACACCTCCGGGCGCCACGCTGGCCGCGATCTCGCCGATGCCATCCATTTGCTGTGCCAGTTGCACGGCCGCCATCCCGGTCCGATCGAAATGGCGCTCCTGCGCTCGGCGCCCGGCCCGATCCGCTCGTGGCTCGAGCAGGCCAGCGAATCGTTCGAACGCGAGCGCCTCTATCTTGTCCGGCTGACGTCCGCGGTCGGGCCGATACCGAGCACGCCGGGCGCGATGGTCACCGAATCGAGCTTGCTCGCGGCGCGTCATGCACTCGAGACTCTGGCGCTGTCGGAGCGCGGCGGCTGCGCGCTTGGCGCAGCGACCGCGCTGGTTGGCGACTGGTGGCCGATCCGCCGCTTGCTCGACCGCGCCGCATCGCGCGCCGGGATCGAATGCCCGGCGCCGTCGCTGCCCGACGAGAATTCGGTGGTGGCGGCAATCACCGCGATCGCCGACAATCCCTCGAGCGCTCGAGCACTGGCGTTTGGAGGGGAGCAATTGCTGCTCCAGCACCGCGCCTTGTTCGATGTGCTCGAAGCCCGCGCCGAAGCCCGCGGCGACTATTAAGCGGCCAGTTTCAAGTCCGAATCGTTGTCCGCGGCGTTGACCGCCGCCTTCGGCCTGATTGCGACCGGTTTGACATCGGGAGCGAGCAGCCGCGATCCGAGAACCACGAGCCCGACTGCAAAATAGGCGACCACCGCCCACAACGGGCTGACCAGCACACTCGCTCCGAAGGGCACTCGAAACCACAACGGGTCGATCCCGAAATCCTCGCCGAGCGCTTCGCACACGCCAAGGATGGTGTGGGCGCGCAGCGGCAGCGGGGTCGAACCGGCTTCGGCTGGGGTGAAAGTGGTATCGGCGTCAATCCTGGTCGGGGCATTCATTGGTAAAACTCCATCGGCGGGTCAATGCCGTCTTCCTCGCAAGTCCTGTGCCAATCCGAAGAAGGCTGTCATTCCAGCGCTTTACGGAGAAGCTTCAGTCGCGATTGGCGGCATTCACCACCATTCCACGCCTGAATTTGGGAATTCCCACCGCATGCTGCAAGTGCGATATTGCAGCGCAGCGCTTGATTGCTGACCAGGCCATGCAAATCTGTTAGGTGCCTCGGCCGTTGCCGCTTGAGTGAAGGAATCTGGTCGCCATGATGCGGATCATGATGAAGTCGAAAATCCACCGCGCGACGGTGACCCAGGCCGATCTCGACTACGTCGGGTCGGTGACCATCGACGCCGATCTGCTCGACGCCGCCGATCTCATCGAGGGCGAGCAGGTGGCGATCGTCGACATCACCAACGGCGCCCGCATCGAAACCTATGTGATCCCGGGCAAACGCGGCAGCGGGGCGATCGGAATCAACGGCGCCGCGGCGCACCTCATCCACCCGCACGACCTGGTCATCATCATGAGCTACGCACTGATGGATGAGGCCGAAGCGCGGGCGATGACCCCGCGGGTGGTCCATGTCGATGCCCGCAACCAGGTGGTCAAGATCGGCAACGACCCGGCCGAACCGGTCCCCGGATCGAGCCACAAGCGCGGCGACCTGGTCGAACCCGCCTGAGCGGAAAGGGCGGCACCGGCGGCGAGGATTTTCCACTCGCCATCACCGGTCGCGCTGCTAGACTTCGGCTGACGCTGGGCGTGTCGGGGGAATGGTCTTGAGCGACTTCGAATATGTCGTCGGCTTTTATGCGCTTCTGCTCGGCCTCGCGGTCGCCAATGTCGCGGTCGGGTTCGCCGATATGTGGCGCGACCGCGAACGGGTCGGAGTGGGCTATTGCGCGCCGTTGCTCGCCGGGACGGTGCTGCTTGGGGCGATGAACGTGTGGCTGTCGACCTGGGCGACCCGCGCCGACGTCACGGTCGATGGCTGGCAGATGATCGCGGCGCTTGGCATTTCGCTGCCCTACGTCTTCGTCAGCCGGGCGATGAGCCCGCCGGAAGGCGCCACGATCACGCTCGAGGACCATTATCTGCGGTCGCGCATTCCGATCCTGCTGGCGCTGGCGATCGCCCCGGCGGTGTCGGTCTATTCCAAAATCCGGCTCGATCATTTCCATTATGCCGAGTTCGAGGAAATCTGGCTGGCAACGCGGGTCGCCTTGCCGGTGGCGTTGATGTTCCTGCCGGGCAGGGCGGCGCAGCGGGCCGGGCTCGCGGCACTCAACATCCTGCTCGTCGTCGGGCTGTTCAACTGGACCTAAGTCAGTCGCCGGGCTCGCCCGAGACGGTGAAGTCGAAGCGGATCCGGACCCAGGCGCCAATCAGGGCCTTGCCCCCCTTGCGCGGCGGACGAACGTGGAACTGCCACGCCGCCTGGCGCAAGGTGCTGGCGAGGTGGGTGCCGGGCGGGTCGTTGCCAAGCTCGACGCAATCCTCGACCCGGTTATTGGGCGCGGTCCTGCACGCCACCATGCCGTAGCCGCTATGGGGATTGCGCGGCAGATAGGCGTTCATCTCGGCATCGGTCGGCTCGCGCGCCCATTCGGCGGCATAGAGCGCCTCGCCATGCGGGCCGAGCCCGACCTCCTCGCTATCGCCGGCGCTGCGGTCGGCCTTGGGCAGATTGCGCAGATCCCCGGCGGCCATGTCGGCCGGGCTCACCGCGATCAGCTCGTCCGAATGGGTCTGGGGGATGAGCGGCTTGGCCGGCAGCACCACCGGCGGCGGCGGCAGCGGCGTGGTGTGCTTTTGCGGCTTGGGCCGGGCAGCGGCCGCCGCCGCGGTCGCCGCCTTGGCGTGCGATTCGGGCAGCATGTCGACCACCAGCGCGGTCGACTCCGGCCTGGGAGTAGGGCGGAAGGCGCCGATGCCGAGCAGCACCAGCAACAGCAGCAGGTTGAACGCCAGCGCCAGCGCGCCGCCCGACAGCCGCCGTTCGAGCGGCGCCTGTTCGTAGTCGGCGCGGAGGCGATAGGTAGTGGAAGCCACGGGTCGGCGACTCTCGAAAAAAGCGGGCAGGGGCGGAGCGCGCCTTTAGCCGCCCGCGACCTGAACCGGCAATTGCCCGCGGCCATAAGCGGTGGTGGCCATTGACGGCAGCACAAGCTTAACGTCGCAAGTGTCACGCGCTTTGGCGCGTTGCGTGCGAACTTTAGAGGCCGCGCACGCCTTAGAGGCCGCGCACCCTGGGCTCGGGCGAGCGCCGGGCCAGTTCGAGCATCCGTTCGAGCTCCGCCGCATAGTCGGCGGCGAAGGCCGCCTGGCGGGCTTTCTCCTCGGCTTCCTCGCGGCGCTTGCCGGCGAGGAACAAGCGGTAGCAGCGGCGCGAGGCGGCGCGCTCGCGATTGTCGGCGACCGAGGCGTTGCGGCCCGAGAGCAAGGCGATCGCCAGCCGGTCGAGGCGGCGATGTTCGACCCGCACCAGCCGCCCCTTGCGATAGACCGGCACCCAGGCGCCGCTGAAGGCGCGGTCGAAGGCGTCGGCGCGCAGCCGCTCGATCCCGCGCGCGATCGCCTGGTCCCAGGCGGCGGCGAACCCGTCGGCCCCCGGCGCCTCGAGCAAGCGGTAGGCGCCGCGCGCGCTGAGCCCCACCGCCCGCGCCGCCTGCGCCACGCAGCCGCAGTCGGCGAGGCACTCGATGAACCGCCGCTGCGCCTCCGCCGACCAGCCATTGCGGCGAGCGCGCAGGCGCGGGACGGGCGCGAAGTCGAG
>JARXKO010000056.1 GCA_030271595.1 Pseudomonadota bacterium
TGCGGCCGTTGATGATGATCATGTCCTTGGCGCGGCCGACGATGAAGATGTAGCCACCCGACAAATAGCCCATGTCGCCGGTGTCGAGCCAGCCATCGTCGCTGAGGCAGGCGCGGGTCGATTCCTCGTCGCGGTAATAGCCGGCCATGACGCTTCCGCCGCGAACGTAGACCTTGCCGATGCCGCGATCGGGGAGGATCTCGCCGCGGGCCCCGCGGATTTCGATCGCCATGCCGTGAACCGCCTTGCCGCAATTGACCACGGCGCGGTACCGGCGCGGGCGCTGATCGTCCTCGTTGACCCCGCCCGACAGCTCATTCTCCTCCACCAGCTCGAGCCTGATACCCTCGCCCGGCGGCATCAGCGACACCGCCAACGTGGCTTCGGCGAGGCCGTAGCTGGGGCAGAAGGCCGAGGCCTTGAACCCGGCAGGGGCGAAGCAGTCGACGAATTCCTGCATGACGTCGGGGCGGATCATGTCGGCGCCATTGCCCGCGACCCGCCAGCGCGACAGGTCGAAGCGTTCCTCGGCGCGGGTCTGGCTGCTCATCCGGCGCGCGCAAATGTCATAGCCGAAGGTCGGCGAATAACTGAGGGTCGTGCCTGGGTTGCGGGTGACGAGGTCGAGCCAGGCCAGCGGGCGGCGGGCGAAATCCTCGGTCTTGAGATAATCGACCGACATCTGCATCGACACCGGCGAGAGGAGGCAGCCGACCAGCCCCATGTCGTGATACCACGGCAGCCACGAGACGCAGCGGTCCTGTTCGGTCACTTCGAGGCCGAGGCCGTGAGCGCGGAGGTTTTCGAGCAAGGCATGGTGGGTCACCGCGACGCCGTGAGGGAAGCGGGTCGAGCCACTCGAATATTGGAGGTAGGCGATATCGCCGGAGCTTGCGCGCGGCAGCGCGACCGGCGCGGGCTCGATGTCGCTGAGGCTTTCCCACGCCCGCGACGCAACCCCGCGCTTGGCCGCGGCGCCGGTGCAAAAATGGGCAAGCTCGGCCGGGAACAGGAACAATTGCGGATCGCAGCTGCCGAGCTGGACGGCGAGCTGATCGACATAGGCTTCGCCCCCGCCGAAGCTGGTCGGCAGCGGCAGCGGTACCGGCCAGGCGCCGGCATAGACCGCGCCGAAGAAGCAGGTGGCGAACTCGGGGCCAGTCTCGGCGATCAGCGCGACGCGGTCGCCGGGTTTGATCCCAAGCCCGATCAGGCGCTGCGCCATGACCAGCGAATCGGTGCGCAGCTCGGCAAAGGGATAGGCGCGGGTCAGGGTCCCGCGGGCATCGTGGAAATTGAGTCCCCGCCGGCCCCTCGCTGCATAATCGAGGGCGTCGCCGAGCGTGGCGAAATCGGCCAGCCGGCGGACGAGGCCGTCAACCGTCGGAGTCGCCCCGGGGGGAGCGAGTTCATCATGGGCATGGGTCTCGCTCGTCAGCACCCGGTCGTCCTTCGCGTCTGTGCATTTTTGGCCGCGTCGGCGCGGCCGCATATCGGGTGGCCGAAAAACGTGGCACAAAAAGGGCGCAATGACGCGCCAGTCCGCCCGCAAACCTCGTCCGCCGCTCGATCAGGCAAGGCTCGACGAGCTCGCGCTATATTATGTCGGGCGCTTCGCCACGACCCGGGCCAAGCTGTCGGACTATCTCAGGCGCAAGCTGCGCGAGCGCGGCTGGGGCGGGCCGGGGGAGTCCGCCGACGTCGAGGCGCTGGTCACCCGCTTCGCCCGATCGGGGCTGGTCGACGATGCCGCTTATGCTTTGGCCAAGGCGCAGTCGCTGGCCCGCCGCGGTTATGGCAAGCGGCGGCTGTCGGTGGCGCTGCGCAGCGCCGGGGTCGGCGAGGGCGACGGCGCTTCCGCCTACGACCATGCCGAACAGGAGCAGGTTGCGGCGGCGCTGCGCTTCGCCGAGCGGCGCCGGATCGGTCCCTTCGCCAGCGCCGTTCCGGCCGATCCGCGCGAGCGCTCGAAGCTGCGCGAAAGGGAGGTCGCGGCGATGGTCCGGGCCGGGCATCCGTTGCGGCTTTCGCTGGCGATCCTGAAGCTGGAGCCGGGCGCCGTCCCCGACCCCGAGGACCTGCGCCAGGACAGCTGACGTACCGATGAGTAAAGTCGGTTTCCCGACATTGTTCAAAATGTTAATGGCCGAGTCGTGGCGTACGTGCGTAACTCCGAATCCGGTGAAGGGGCCCAGTCGACATTGGTTGCCGATGCTCAATCTGCCCCGCCCGAGCTTGAGGCGATCACCGGCCGGGTGAAGTGGTTCGACGCGACTCGCGGATTCGGCTTTCTCGTTTCGGACGACGTCGAGGGCGATGTCCTGATCCATTTCAGCGTGCTCCGGCCGCACGACCGCCGCAGCGTCCCCGAGGGCGCGACCATCACCTGCGTTCCGGTCCAGCTCGACCGCGGGCTCCAGGCCAAGACCATCCTTTCGATCGATCTGACGACGGCCTTGCCGCAGGCCCCGCGCTCGTCCATCTCGTCGGCTGACCGAGCGGACCGCAAGGCCCTGGCCGATGCCGCCGGCGAGTTTGAACGGGTAGAGGTCAAATGGTTCAATCGCGTGCGTGGCTATGGCTTTCTGGTGCGGCCGGCGGATGCCGGCGGCGAGGATGTATTCGTCCACATGGAAACCGTCCGCGACGCCGAATTGAACGAGCTTCAGCCGGCCCAGCAGCTGGAGGCGCGGATCGCGCCCAGCGACAAGGGCATGACCGCGGTCGAACTTCGAGTGCCTGGCGATTCGGACGCAGGGTCGGCGGACTGATCGGCGCCGCCGCGCTTGCCGCCTGCAGCCCGCCATCGCCCGCCGCAAGCCCGCCCGTCATTGCCAGTGCGCTCGACCAGGGCGGCCAGACCGGCCTTGCGCAAATGGCGCTGACCATCCGCTCCGCCAGCGGCGACCATCACTTCACGGTCGAGGTCGCGCAATCGGCCAAGGAGCAGGAGGAGGGCCTGATGTTCCGCCGCAGCCTCGCCCCCGACCGCGCCATGATCTTTCCTTTTGACCCAGCCCAGCCAGTCTCCTTCTGGATGAAGGACACCTACATCCCGCTCGACCTGGTGTTCATCGGCGCCGACCGGCGGATCGGCCGGATCGCGGAAAATTGCGCGCCCCTGTCGCTCGACCTCATCTATTCGGGCGAGCCGGTGGTGGCGGTGCTCGAAATCGCCGGTGGCCGCGCGGCCGAGCTTGGCCTCAAGCCCGGCGACCAGGTCGATTATTGAGCGCGGCAGGGGGTGCGGCGCCGCTTGCGTCGGGTGGCGCTTCGCGGCAAAGGCCGGTCCGACATGGGATGGTTCGCCAACGCATTTACCTGGTGGAACGGGGCCAGCTGGGGCACCGTGCTGTTTTCGCGCCGCAACGGCCGCGAAGCGGGCCGCGACCTCGCCGGCAATCTCTATTTCCAGCACAAGCAGAACCCCTCGCGGCGGTGGGTCATGTACCATGGCGCCAATGACGCCAGCCGGGTCCCGCCGGAGTGGCAGGCGTGGCTGCGCGGGACGATCGACGACGTGCCCGAAAAGGCGCTTCCGCCGGTGCGCCATTTCCAGCGGCCGCCGACGCCCAACATGACCGGCACGATCGCTGCCTTCCGGCCCGATGGTGCGCTTGGCAGCGGCAAGGCGCGGCCGGCGTCGACCGGCGATTACGAGCCCTGGATCCCCGAATAAACGTGCGCCGGACGATTCTCTTCCTGCTCTGCGGCGTCGCCGCGCTCGGCGCCTGCGGGCGCGGTCATAAGCAGGCCGAGGACAGTCGCGCTGCGGCCGCGGCGCCCAAAGGCAGCAATGTCGGGGTCACCCCAATGGCCGACCGGGTGGCGGTTCTGGGCGTGCTCAACAAGCGCAACGGGATCGTCAAGGAAGTGGCGCTTCGCCCCGGCCAGTCGGCGCGGTGGAAAGACCTGGTCGTCCATCTGCGCGCCTGCGAGACGACCGCGCCGTGGGAAGAAGAGAAGTTGACCGGAGCCTTCGTCCAGGTCGATGTCCAGCGCGCCAATGCCAAGGCCGAGCGGATATTCTCGGGCTGGCTGTACAAGGAATCGCCGTCGCTCAACGTCGTCGAAAACCCGGTTTACGACGTCTGGCCCAAAAGCTGCGCGATGACCTTTCCGGCGGGGCCGCCGGCGCCGGCCGCGCCGCAGGTTTCGAGCAACCGGTCGAGCGCCGCGAGATCGGCCGCGGGAGGCGCTTCGTCCGGCGCCCCGGGAGCCGCTGTCCCGGCCGCTCCAGCCTCACCGCCGCCAAGCGCCGCCGACAGCAACGCGACATAATCCTCGCGGCTGACGGTGATCGCGCCGAGCGATTCGAGGTGGCTGGTCATGAACTGGCAATCGAGCAGCGCGAAATTGCCCGTCCTCAGCCGCGCGACCAGCCACGCCAAAGCGATCTTCGAGCTGTCGCGGGCGCTGCTGAACATGCTCTCGCCGAAAAAGGCGCGGCCGAGCTTGACCCCGTACAGCCCGCCGACGAGTTCGCCGCCCGCACCACCTGCGCCCCACACCTCGACCGAGTGAGCGAAGCCGGCGCCATGGAGCGCGTGCATCGCGGCCTCGATCTCGCCGTTGATCCAGGTCTCCTCGCGCTTCGCGCAGGCAGCAACGACATCGCCGAACGCTTGGTCGAGGGTCACGTCATATCGGCCCGAGCGAAGCGTCCGGCGCAGCGAGCGCGAGAGATGAAAGCGGTCGAGCGGGATGATCGCCCGCTGGCGCGGCTCGACCCAGAACAGGTCTTGAGCCGCGCGGCTGTCGGCCATGGGGAAGATGCCGCTGGCATAGCCTTGGAGGAGCAGGCGCGGGTCGAGCCGAGTCATTGCGCCCGAGCATAAGGCGTCAAAGGATTTCGCGCACCACTTCCTGCGGCCGGCACAGGCGGACGCCCCTGGCGGTCTCGACCAGCGGCCGGTTGATAAGGATCGGGTGCTGGACCATCGCGTCGAGCAAATCGGCGTCATCGATGCCGGGCTGGTTGAGCCCAAGCTCGTCGGCGAGCGGCTCCTTGGCGCGGAGCCCGTCGCGCGGGCTGATCCCGGCGCGCCGGTAAAGCCGCTCCAGCTCGGCCCGGCTGGGCGGCGACGTGAGATAATCGACGACGGTCAAATCGGCGCCCGCCTGCTCGAGAATTTCGAGGGTCTTGCGCGAGGTCCCGCAGCGGGGATTGTGCAAAATGGTCGCTTTCATGTCCGGCTCGCCTTCCTTCGTCCCTCTTTAAAGCCGGACTGCCGTTACCCGCAACGCCGGCGCGCGCGATTAACGGACGGACTCGTGGCGCAGGCGGAACGATGGTCGGCGAGCGGGGTTACAAAGGGTGACATGCACCGGCTCCGGGGCAACCCGAAGGCGTAGGCATGCTCCACATGTTATAATCAAACGGGAGAATTGAGCGATGCGTACGTCCCTTCTTGCATTGACCCTGGCAACCACGGTCACCCTCGGCGCTTGCGCCACCAACCCCGCTGTCGGCCGCGATGCCGCGATCGGCGCTGCTGGCGGCGCCGCCGTCGGCGCGGTCGTTCCCGGGGTCAGCGTGATCGAAGGCGCTGCGGTTGGCGCCGCCATCGGCGGCCTGTCGGGCGCGATGTGGTCGGACAGCAACAACGACGGCTACGTCGATGGGTATATGTATAACGGCCAATATTATGCCGGCACTCCGCAGGGCTATGATCCGGGCACGCGCAGCGTTCTTGGCAGCGCTGTCACCGGCGCGGTCGGCGGTGCGGTCATCGGCGGCGTCGCCGGTGCGGTCATTCCGGGCGTCAGCGTCCTTCAGGGTGCGGTTATCGGCGCGGCCGTCGGCGGCCTTGCCGGCGCAGTCTATGCCGACCGCAATAATGATGGCGTTGCCGACGGTTACATCTATAACGGCCAATATTATGCGGGTGCCCCGGCGGCCGCTCCGGCCCCGGCTCCGGCTCCCACTCCGACCCGGAGCGGCGAGCGCGGCTAACACGCTTGGAGACCAAGTGAACCGATTGCGTATGACGTGCACCGGCCAAGCGCCAGTGCGCGAAAATCGGAAAATGAGTGGCGTCGCGGCAGCATTGTTTGCCGCGGCGCCCCTTGCTTTTGGACTCGCGGCCGGGATTTCGAGCCCGGCATTGGCAAGATCGAAAGCGGCAGTCGCCGCAGTGCCTGCGCAGCCCCGGGCCTATGGTCTGTCGATCACCGATTTCTACGCCTCGCGCGGCGACTATCCGTTGTGGCTCGCACCCGCCGCGGGCGGCGCCGCACAGGATCTCGTGGCGCTGCTGCAAAGCGCGAAAACCGACGGCCTCGATCCCAACGCCTACGGCCTCGACGCCATCAACCAGGCGCTGGCCGACGCCAGGAAGGGCGACCGCAAGGCCGTTGTGCGCGCCGACCGGCTGCTGTCGCAGGCGTTCATTGCCTATGTCGGCGATATGCGGCGCGATCCCGGCCTGGGCATCATTTACGTCGAACCGCAGCTCAAGCCGTCGCTGCCGGTCTCGCGCGTGCTGCTGGAAGACGTCGCGCGGGCGCCGAGCCCGTCCGCCTATCTCAAGAGCTTCGCGTGGATGAACCCGCTTTACGCCCATCTGCGTCAAGCGCTGGTCGACAAGGCCTATGACAGCGACGAACATCGCGCGCTGATCGCGCTCAACCTCGACCGGGCGCGGGTGCTTCCGGCGGGCAAGCAGCGCTACATCCTGGTCAATGCCGCCGAACAGAAACTGTTCACCTTCGAAGACGGCAAGCAGCTCGACGAGATGCGGGTGGTCGTCGGCAAGCCCAAATATCCGACCCCGATGATGGCCGCGTTCGTCCGCTTCGCGGCGCTCAACCCATATTGGTACGTGCCCCCCGACCTCGCCAGCGAGCGCATCGCCCCCAATGTCCTCAAGCAGGGCCTGCCCTACCTCAAGAGCCTGGGCTATGAAGTGATGTCCGACTGGACCGAGGAAGCCTCGATCATCGATCCCAAGACGATCGACTGGAAAGCGGTCGCCGCGGGCAAGAAAGACATTTTCATCCGCCAGAAGCCGGGGCCGCACAATTCGATGGGGCGGATGAAATTCATGTTCCCCAACGAAGCCGGGATCTATCTTCACGACAACCCCGAGCGCGAGTTGTTCAGCGAGGCCTCGCGGCTCTACAGCGGCGGCTGCGTCCGGCTCGAGGATGCGGCGCGGCTCGGCCAATGGCTGTTCGGCCATGGGCTCGACTGGGAAACCGCGGCGACCGAGCAGCAGGTCCCGCTCGACCGGCCGGTGCCGGTGTACATCACGTATTTGACGGCAATGCCGGGCAGCGATGGCAAGATCGCCTACTTCGATGACGTCTATAGCCGCGACAAGGACAGGCTCGCGGCGCTCGGCCTGGCCAGCGGAGCGGTCGCAACGCGCTAAAAGCCGAGCTGCCAGCTGGCGTGATAATTGGTCCGGTAGGCGATCGCGCGCCCCTGATCATCGAGCGCCGGGCGGAAGCGCAGCCGCTGCATCAGCAAGGGACATAAATCGCGGTCAATGGCGGCGTCGCCGCTCGAGCGCAGCAACCGGCAGTCGCCGAGATAGCCGCCTGGCGCGATGGTGATCGCGACGTCGGCCGATCCCGCGGGCAGCCGGCCCGACGCGATCAGCTGATAATCGCCGCGACTGAGATTGCGCACCAGCCGCGGCGGCGTGAAGCGCGAGAAATCGCCGCTTCCGCCACCGCCAGGGCCATTGCCGCTGCCGCCCGCACCGCTGCCAGTGCCAGCCACCGCAGCACCCGGTCGGGCCGCGGCGCCGGTGCCCGCGGCCGGTGCCGCGACGATAGAATTGGCAGCGGGAAACTTTTGTTTTGGAGCAACAATTTCGGTCGGCTTGGCAGCGCTGGCCGGTGCTCCTGGCGCCTGTTTGGCACGCTCGGGCCTGCGCGCTGGCGGCGGCTCGCGCGGCGGCGGCGGCGGGTCGGCGATGGTGATGATCGTCATCTGCTCGACGGCATGGCGAATGATCGTGACATTGAGCCCGGCGACGATCAGCGCCGCGAGCGCGAGGTGGACCACGATCACGCCAGCCGCAGCCCTGGTCCGGTCCGGCTGGCCGAGATTGCCGCTGTAACTGCCCATCGCGGCACCAACGCGCGAAGCGCGAATGGGTTTAAGCCGACGGGCCTTCGGTCTGCTGGCGCGCAAGCCACTGCTCAAGCCATTTGATGGTGTAATCGCCGGCCAGGAATTCGGGATCGCGAACCAGCCGCTGGTGGAGCGGGATGGTGGTCTTCATCCCCTCGATGACGAATTCCTCGAGCGCGCGCTTGAGCCTGAGGATGCAGCCCTCGCGGGTGCGGCCATAGACGATCAATTTGGCGATCATGCTGTCGTAATAAGGCGGCACGGTGTAGCCGGTGTAGAGCCCGCTATCGACGCGGACGTGCATCCCGCCGGGCGCGACATAGGCCTTCACGGTGCCCGGCGAGGGCGCGAAGGTCTCGGGATCCTCGGCGTTGATTCGGCATTCGATGGCGTGGCCGTGGAGGACGAGGTCCTCCTGCCTGACCGACAGGCCGAGGCCGGCGGCGACGCGGATCTGTTCGCGCACCAGATCGACCCCGCTGATCATCTCGGTCACCGGATGCTCGACCTGGAGCCGGGTATTCATTTCGATGAA
>JARXKO010000057.1 GCA_030271595.1 Pseudomonadota bacterium
TGCTTCGCTGCGCTCGCAATGACGGTCCTGCTGTTGGTCGCGACCCCGGCGTTCGCACAGACCTTCCCCAAGCTCAGCGGCAGGGTCGTCGATGAGGCGCATCTGCTGAGCGCCGCGCAAGTGGTCGATCTGACCAGCAAATCGCAAGCGCTCGAGGCGCAGTCGGGCCGGCAGCTGGTCATCGCCACCGTGCCTTCGCTCGAAGGCCGCAGCATCCAGGATTACGGCTACCAGCTCGGCCGCGCCTGGGGGATCGGCGCCAAGGGCAAGGACGATGGCGTCATCCTGCTGGTCGCGCCGGCCGAGCATCAGGTGGGGATAGAAACCGGCTATGGCGCCACCGCTTTCCTGACCGACGCCATGTCGAGCGTCATCATCCGCAACTCGATCCTGCCCCATTTCAAGCAGACTCCGCCCGATTATGGCGGCGGAATCACCGCCGGGGCCGATCAGATCATCACCCAGATGAGCCTTCCAGCGGCCGAGGCGCAGAAGAATGTCGCGGCCGCCGAGCAGCAGCAGCGCGACCGGCGCGACTCCAGCCCGGGGGCGCTGCCTGTCCTGTTCTGGATGGTCATCATCCTTTCCTTTATCGTTGCGATGGCTCGCCGGGTGGGCGGGCGCCGCTTTTCCTCCGGCATGGGAAGCCGCGGGATCAGCCCGTGGGTCGTGCTGTGGGGACTCAATGAACTTGGCCGTGGCTCGCGCGGCGGGTGGGGCGGAGGCGGCGGCTTTGGCGGCGGCGGCGGCTGGGGTGGAGGCGGCGGATTCTCGGGCGGCGGCGGCTCGTTCGGCGGCGGCGGAGCGTCGGGCTCGTGGTGATGCAATTGTCCGAAGCCGACCACGACAAGGTCAGCGCCGCGATCGCCGCGGCCGAAGCGCATTCCGATGGCGAGATCGTCGCCGTCGCGACCCCGATCAGCGATTCCTATCACGACAGCGCGCTTCACTGGGCGATCGCGGCGATGATCCTGGTCCTGACGTGGGCGGCGTGGCGGCCCGACTGGCTCGGCTGGTGGTACACCACGCTGCTCGGCGGCTGGCGGGCCGACCCAACCCTGGGTCAGTTGCTGACCTTCCTGATGGTGCTCGCGGTGCTCAAGTTCAGCGCGGTGCTGTTGATCCTTCGATACCGGCCGCTGCGGCTGGCGCTGACCCCCGGCACGACCAAGCATCGCCGGGTGCGGCGGCGCGCGGTGGTGGTGTTCCGCGCCGCCGCCGAGCGCCGCACGGTCGGGCGCACCGGCATCCTCATCTATCTGTCGATGGCCGAGCGCCGGGCCGAGATTGTCGCCGACGAAGCGATCCTTGCGGTGACCGACGACAAAACCTGGGGCGAGGCCATGACGGCGCTTCTGACCGAGGTTCGCGAAGGACGCCCCGCCGACGGCATTTGCGCGGCGATCGGCATTGTCGGCAAGGTGCTCGCCGATCATTTCCCGCACACCGGCGACGATCGCAACGAAATCCCCGACAAGCTCATCGAACTGTGAGCGGCGACGCGCCCAGGGTGATGTGGGCGGGCAAGTTTCTGCGCGCGATGCGGGCGGGGCAGTGGGAATATGCAAGCCGCACCAATGACGTGCGCGCGGTCGTCATCCTCGCCGAGCATGACGGCAAGATCGTCCTCGTCGAGCAAATGCGGGTGCCGATCGGTCGCCGCTGCATCGAGCTTCCAGCCGGCCTGGTCGGCGACGAGGACCCCGATGCGACGATCGAGCAGACCGCGGTCAAGGAACTCGAGGAAGAAACCGGATTCACCGCCGACCATATCGACCGGCTTGGCGATTTCTTTTCGTCGCCGGGGATGGTGGCGGAAAGCTTCACCCTGGTGCGAGCGAGCGGACTGCGGCGCATTGGCGATGGCGGCGGCAATGCGCAGGAGGATATCACGGTTCACCTGGTGGACCGCGCGGCGATCGCCAGCTTTATCGCCGGCCGCCGCGCCGACGGCCTTGGAATCGACGTAAAATTGCTGTTGCTGCTGGCTTCTTCGATCCTCGACTGAACCGCCCACAACCTCGAGCGTTCAGCGGCAATGGCCCGTCTCGCGCATATCTCCGACCTCCATTTTGGAGCCCATGACGACAAGCTGGTTGCGGCGGTCGAGCGACGCATCGACGCGGAAAAACCGGACCTGGTGGTGGCGTCGGGCGATTTCACCCAGCGCGCGCGCACTGCGCAGTTCAAACAAGCCGGCGCGTTCGTCCAGCGGATCCGCGACAAAGGTCATGTGGTGCTGACCATTCCGGGCAATCACGATATCCCGTTGTACGACATATTTCGCCGCTTCTTCGCGCCGTTGACGCGCTACCGCAAATTCATCAACCCGGTCCTGTGCCCGTTTCACGAAATTCCGGGAGCGGCGGTGCTCGGGATCAACACCGCCCGCTCCGCGACCTTCAAGGACGGCAAGATCAATAACGAACAGATTGCGTTCATTGGCGAGACGTTCGGCCGGATCGAACCCAAAACCCCGCGCATCTTGGTCACCCATCACCCCATCTTCGCGCTTCCAGTGGGCGGCGGCGGAATCGGCAAACCGATCAAGAACCAGGCCGCGGTCTTGAACATGGTCGGCGAGCTCGGCCTCGACCTCCTCCTTGCCGGGCACAACCACCGCGCGAGCCGCGAAGATTCGTCCGAATTCGTGACCAAGTCTACCGGCGCGCTGGTAATCCAGGCCGGGACTGCGACCTCGACCCGGGTTCGCGGCGAAAAGCAGAGTTTCAATATCATCGACATCGACGGGGAAACGGTGACGGTCACGGTGGTTGGCTGGGACGGCACCGACTTCAAGGACGGCACTCCGGCGCGCTTCACGCGCAAGGACGATCGCTGGATGCTGATCGGCGATCAGGGCTTGGAGCATGTTCCAAGCGCGCCCAAGGAAGCGGCCCAGCCGGCGAGCTGAGCGGCTTGCCGCAGCTGCGCCCGAGCGCCTAAACCCCGCCGCATGGCCCTTCCCGACGGTTTCGATCTCGACGATTTTGTCCGCCGCACCCTGGCCGAGGATTTGGGCGCGGGCGGCGACATCACGTCCGCGGCGACGATACCCGCCGAGGCGCGCTTCACCGCCGAGATGAATAGCCGCGAACCGGTGATCGTCGCCGGGATCGTGATCGCCGAAGCATTTTTCCGGGCGCTCGATCCGGAAGTCAAAATCGACACCTTGGTGGATGACGGTCAGCGCATCCCTGCCGGAACGGTGATGATGCGCATCACCGGCTTGGCCCGCGCGATGCTGACCGCCGAGCGGTCGGCGCTCAACACCCTCCAGCATTTGTCGGGAATTGCGACGCTGACCGGCGACTATGTCGACGCAATCGCCGGCACCGGCGCGACATTGCTCGATACGCGCAAGACCATTCCCGGGCTCCGGCTGCTCGAGAAATATGCGGCTCGGATGGGCGGCGCGCACAACCACCGGCTGCGGCTCGACGACGGGCTGCTGATCAAGGACAATCATGTCGGAGTGGCGGGCGGAGTCGCCGAGGCAGTGCGCCGCGCCCGCGCCGCCAACAGCGGGCTTCCGATCCAGGTCGAGGTCGACCGGATCGAGCAGATCGAGCCCGCGCTCGATGCGGGCGCCGAGCGCCTGCTGCTCGACAACATGCCGCCGCCGGTCTTGCGCCAGGCCGTCGCGCTGGTCGCCGGGCGGGTGCCGCTCGAAGCCTCGGGCGGAGTGACTCTCGGCACCATCCGGGCGATCGCCGAGACCGGAGTCGATTTCATCTCGGTCGGGCGGATCACGCAGAGCGCGCCGGCGGTCGATATCGGGCTCGATTACCGTGCCGCTCCAGGCCGCGGTTGAACCGCCTCCATCGCTTGCTGACCGTGCTGTCAATTTTTTCGCCAAATCGTGCTCGTCGCACTATATGAGCGGGCTAATGGTGCGTTGAGGCACCCGGGAGAGTGACGTGTTCAAGGGCCTGAAGCCCATCCTCTATGCCGGCCGCGAGGTGTGGCCGCTGGTCGAAGGCGGCAAGGGCGTTTCGGCGACCAACCACATGAGCTCGGGCGCCTGGGCGGCGGCCGGGGGTATCGGCACGGTCAGCGCGGTCAACGCCGACAGCTTCGATGCCGAGGGCCGAATCATCCCCCAGATCTACAAGGCGCTGACCCGCCGCGAGCGCCATGAGGAGCTCGTCAATTATGCAATCGATGGCGCCGTCAGCCAGGTCGAGCGCGCGCACGATCTGGCCAATGGCAAGGGCGCCATCAACATCAACGTGCTGTGGGAAATGGGCGGCGCCCAGCGCGTCCTCCACGGCGTCCTCGAACGCACCAAGGGACTGGTTTCCGGAGTCACCTGCGGCGCTGGCATGCCTTATAAACTGAGCGAGATCGCGGCCAGCTACGGGGTCAGCTATCTGCCGATCATCAGCTCCGCCCGAGCCTTTAGCGCGTTGTGGAAACGCGCCTATCACAAGGCCGCCGAATGGCTCGCGGCGGTGGTTTACGAAGACCCATGGCTGGCCGGCGGGCACAATGGCCTGAGCAATGCCGAGGACCCGCGCGCGCCGCAGGACCCGTATCCGCGGGTCAAGGCACTGCGCGACACGATGCGCGACCTTGGCATCGCCGACAGCGTCCCGATCGTCATGGCCGGCGGCGTCTGGCGGCTCGACGAATGGGACAATTGGATCGACAATCCCGAGCTTGGACAGATCGTTTTCCAGTTCGGCACGCGGCCCTTGCTGACCCAGGAAAGCCCGATTCCGGCGGAATGGAAAGCGCGGCTGATGACGCTCGAGGAGGGCGACATCCTGCTCCACCGTTTCTCGCCCACCGGTTTCTATTCCTCGGCGGTGCGCAATCCCTTCCTCCGCGCCCTCGAAGCGCGCAGCGAGCGCCAGATCGCCTTCACCAAGGAATCGATCGGCGACCATCATTTTGAGCTTGATGTCGGTATCGGGACCAAGAAGAACTACTGGGTCACCAAGGGCGACCTGCAGCACGCCCGCGAATGGTATGCGGCCGACTTCACCGAAGCGATGAAGACCCCCGACGATACCTTGGTGTTTGTCACGCCCGAAGAAATGAAGATGATCCGCAAGGACCAGGCCGATTGCATGGGCTGCCTGTCGCAATGCGCGTTCTCGTCATGGGCAGACAATGAAAAGAATTCGACCGGACGCCTGGCCGATCCGCGCAGTTTCTGCATCCAGAAGACGTTGCAGGACATCGCCCACGGCGGGCCGGTCGAGCAGAATTTGATGTTCGCCGGCCACTCCGCCTTCCGCTTCAAGACCGATCCGTTTTATTCGAACGGCTTCGTGCCCACGGTCAAGCAGCTGGTCGACCGGATTTTGACCGGGGCCTGAGTTGATGAAGCATCGGGCAATTCTTGCTTTGCTGGTGGTTGCTTTTGCGGGCCCGGCAAGCGCCCAGGACAAGAAGCCGCCCTATTGGGCATCGATCGCGAGCGGCCAGGCGATGATGCGCACCGGCCCCGGCCGCAATTACCCCGGCACCTGGCTCTACCACCGCCGCGACCTCCCGATCAGGGTGCTCAAGGTCTATCCCAATTGGCGCCTGGTCGAAGACCCCGACGGGACCCAGGGCTGGATGCTGGTGACGTTGCTCAGCGATCGCCGCACCGCGCTCATCAAAGCCGGCGATCCGCGCCCGATCCGGGTTGCTCCCGACGCCGGGGCGAAGGTCCATTACCTCGCTCAGCCGGGCGTCGTCGGGCGGATCGACAAATGCCGCGCCGGCTGGTGCCGGATCGAGATTGGCAAGCGCACTGGCTATATCAGCACTGGCGACATGTACGGATTGAACGCCAATGAGGTGCTGGATTAGAAGAGAGAAAAAAGATGAAATATTTCGCTATTGCCGCCGCCTGTCTCGGCACGATCGCCCATGGCGCCGCCAGGCCCGCGGTCGAATATTTTCCAGCGCCCGCACTCCAGGGCCGCCCGGCTCCCTTTTCGAGCGCGGTGCGGGTCGGCGATATCCTCTACCTTTCGGGCCAGATCGGCCTTGGTCCCGACGGCAAGCTGCCCGCCACATTCGACGGTCAGGCCAAGCAGACGATGGACAATATCGGCGCAACGCTGAAGGCCCACGGCCGCGGCTGGGGCGACGTCTTCAAATGCACGGTGATGATCGCCGACATCAAGAACTGGCCGGCGTTCAACGCCATTTACGTGCCTTATTTTCCGGCGGGGAAGCTGCCGGCACGAAGCGCGTTCGGCGCCAATGGCCTCGCGCTCGGCGCGCAGCTCGAGCTCGAATGCCTGGCTTATGCGGGCAAGCGCTGACTGCTGAAGTGGACAAAAAAAGGGGCGAAGGCGCAGCGCCTCCGCCCCTTTGGTAAACGGTTCGAACGCTACATCGTCTTGGCGACGTAGGCGACTCGCTTGACGGTCAGTTTCTCGCCCTTGTCGTTGGTCGTTTCACCCGATTGGCCGATGTCGGTCTTGGGGTCGGTCCAGCATATTTCGCCGTCCTTGGTCATGGCGCTGGTGAAGCAGACCTTGCCGTCCTTCATCACCGCCGTGCCGTGATCGATATGCTCGGTGCCGGAGCTGCTGATATAATTGCCATCCGGATCAACCGACATCTGGATCGGCTTCTTGGTCTTGGAGTCGGTATATTCCCAGCTCGTGCCCTTGACGTCGAACGCCGCCGGAGTCGCCGCCGGCGCGGTCGCGGTGACGTCGTTTGCGCCATTGTCGGCGGCAGGCGGGGCCGCGGCTTGTTTGGAGCAGGCCGCGAGCGCCAGCAGCGCGGTCAGGCAAATCATCGATCGCATGGTTGTTCTCCACTCAGTGAGGGGCCGCTGCTTAGCACTCGGGCGAACCGCTAGCGAATCCTCTTCTCAGACCAGCTCCACGGCCACCGCGGTCGCTTCCCCGCCGCCGATGCACAGTGACGCGACGCCCTTCTTCAACCCCTTGTGCTTGAGCGCGTTGATGAGTGTCACAAGGATGCGCGTGCCGCTGGCGCCGATCGGGTGGCCGAGCGCGGTCGCGCCGCCATGAACGTTGATCTTTTCGTGCGGGATGCCGAGGTCCTTCATCGCGAACATCGCGACGCAGGCGAAGGCCTCGTTGACCTCCCACAGATCGACGTCGCCGACCTTCCACCCGGCCTTGTCGAGCACCTTGTTGATGGCGCCGATCGGCGCGATGGTGAACTGGGCCGGTTCCTGGGCATGGGCGGCAGTGGCGATGATCGTCGCGACCGGGTCGAGGCCCATTTGCCTGGCGGTCGAGGCCTTGGTCAGAACCATCGCTGCAGCGCCATCCGAAATCGACGAGCTGGTGGCGGCGGTAATCGTGCCGTCTTTCGAAAAGGCGGGTTTGAGCTGCGGGATCTTGTCCGGCCGGCCGCGGCCCGGCGCCTCGTCGGTGTCGACAATCGTATCGCCAGCACGTCCCGCAATGGTCACCGGCACGACTTCGTCCTTGAACCCGCCATTGTCGATCGCATCCTTGGCGCGCCTCAGGCTTTCGATCGCATAATCGTCCATCTGCGCGCGGGTCAGCTGATATTCGTCGGCGGTGTACTGGGCGAAGCTGCCCATCGCTCGGCCTTCCTCATAGGCGTCCTCGAGCCCGTCGAGGAACATGTGGTCGTAAGCCGTGTCATGGCCGATGCGCGCGCCGCTGCGGTGCTTTTTGAGCAAATACGGCGCGTTGGTCATGCTTTCCATGCCGCCCGCGACGATCACGCCGGCATTACCGGCGGTCAGCGCTTCATCGCCCATGATCACGGTTTGCATGCCCGATCCGCAGACCTTGTTGACGGTGGTGGCCTGAACCGATTTGGGCAGCCCGGCCTTGATCGCCGCCTGGCGGGCAGGGGCCTGGCCGAGGCCGGCGGGCAGGACGCAGCCCATGTAGATGCGGTCGATGTCCTCGCCCTTGATGCCGGCGCGCTCGACCGCCGCCTTGACCGCGGTCGCGCCAAGCTCGGTCGCCGAGGCGCCGGCAAGCGCGCCCTGCATCGCCCCCATCGGGGTCCGCGCGTAGCTGAGGATGACGGTCGGGTCGGTGGCGGACATATGAAAAATCTCCAAAAGGTCGTTCGTGCCGAGCGAAGTCGAGGTGCGCTGGCACGACTGAAACACTGGCGCCCCTCGACTTCGCTCGGGACGAACGGGAAAGTTTGTGCACCGGACATAGGCGTCCCTCCCGCCTTGTCCAAGCCTTGGCCGCTCTGCTAGCGCCGGACCGCCCCCAAGGAGAGACTTTACATGTCCGAGCAAGGACTCGATTTCGGACTCGGCGAAATGGCCGACGCGATCCGCGACACGACCGAACGCTTCGCCCGCGACAAGATCGCGCCGATCGCCGCCGAGATCGACGAGAAGGACGAATTCCCCCGCGACCTGTGGCCGCAAATGGGCGCGCTTGGCCTTCACGGCATCACCGTGGAGGAGGAATATGGCGGGCTTGGCCTGGGCTATCTCGAACATGTCGTGGCGCAGGAGGAATTGGCCCGCGCCTCGGCCTCGGTCGGGCTCAGTTACGGCGCCCACTCGAACCTGTGCGTCAACCAGATCCGCCGCTGGGGCAATGACGAGCAAAAGCGCAAATACCTCCCCAAATTGATCAGCGGCGAGCATGTCGGCGCGCTGGCGA
>JARXKO010000058.1 GCA_030271595.1 Pseudomonadota bacterium
GCTTTGGCGATGTCGATCCGCAAAGGACCGAATGGTGAGACCCAGTTGAAGCCGACACCAATCGACAAGCGCGGGGTCGGCGAATTGCCGAGGAAGACTTCCTTCGAGCCTGCAGTGGGCGAAAATTGGGTCGGATCGGCGGTTGCGTGTCCCTGGTAATCGACGGTGCATGCGGCGGTCGGGCTGGTGAAGGCCAGGAGGCCGGTAGTGCCGGTTTTGGGAACGCACACCGCGACGATATCGGTCAGCTTGGGAGCGGTCACCTTCCACAGCGAGCCGACATCGATGAAGGCCGACGGCCGGATGCCCGCGCTGCGCAGGGCCGACGGGGTCGGGAACTCGAGCTCCAGGCGGCCCATGTAATAAGCCCGCCCGCCAATCGCGTCCTGGGTGCGGGCGCCCTTTTCGTCGAGCGTCGCGACACCGCCGGTGATCACATAGGGAATGCGAACGACCCGTGGACCGATGCCGCGAATGTCGAAGCCGCGCATCTGCGGGCCGAAGAAACGGTCGGTCAGCCGGATCGCGTCGCGGAACGGCCCGGGTGCCGCTTGCAGCGGGTTAATAATGCCGCCTTCGCCGTGAACCGAGAAAATCCACCCGCTTCCGAATCCCTTATACTTGGTCGCGTTCGCGCTGCTCCGGATATAGCGCACGTCGCCGCCGAGCCCGGCGAAGTCCTGCGACAAGGTGAAGCGCTGGCCGCGGGTCGGCCGAATGCTGTCGGTATTGTCGTACAATAATGAATAGCCGACCGACGAGGTCGTGCGCTTGCCGATTTCGTCGCACAGATACTGGCCCGCCTTGAGCGGGTCGCACACGCCGTTGGTGAAGAAGGTGGCCTGGTTGAGCGAAACCTTGTCCTGGACAAGGTTGTAGCGCCCGCCGAGGCTCCAGAATTCAGTCAGCGGGAAGCCGGTGCGGAGACCGAGACCGGTGCTGTTCTGGGCATAAGTGGTCTCGCGCGTGCTCCCGACCAAATTGAAGCTTTTGTAATCGCGGCGGTAGATTTGCCCGCCAAGAAGGATCGGCTTGTCCATGAAATACGGGTCGAGGAAGCCGAGCTGGATCGATTTGGAATAGAGCGAATAATTGACCGAGGCGTCGAACTGCTGGCCCTTGCCCATGAAATTGTTCTGCGACAGCCCAAGCTGAACGACGAACCGCTCAAGACTGGAGTAGCCACCCGACAGCTGAAGCTGGCCGGTCGGCCTTTCTTCGACATTGACCCCAAGGACGACGCGATCGGGAGCCGAGCCTTCGGTCTGCTTGATCTCGAGCTTGTCCTGAAAGAAGCCGAGGCTCTGAATGCGGTCTTCGCTGCGCTTGACCTTGAGGGCATTGAAGGCATCGCCTTCGTTGAGCCGGAACTCGCGGCGAATGACCTTGTCGCGGGTCGTGGTATTGCCGGTAATGTCGATCCGCTCGACATAGACACGCGGGGTCTGGGCGACCTTGACGGTGACATTCATGATCCGCTTGGCGGAGTCCCGATCATAGACCGGGCTGATGTCCGCGAAGGCATAGCCGAGGTTGCCCGCGGCCTCCTCCACGTCGGTTACCGAATCCTCGATTTTCTTGGCATTGAACCAGGTTCCCGGGACGACCTTGACCAGCTTGACCACCTGGGCGTTGGGCAAATCGCGCAATGCGCTGTCGGCCTGGACGGTGCCGAATTTGTAGCGCGGCCCCTCCTCGACCACGTAGGTGATGACGAAGTCGCGGCGATCGGGGGTCAATTCGGCAAGCGCCGAGACGACCCGGAAATCGGCATAGCCCTGGGTCAAATAGAACGCGCGCAGCTTCTGCTGGTCGGCGGCCAGACGATCGGGGTCGTAGGTGTCGTTGGATTTCATGAAGCCGAGGATTCCCCCCGCTTCCTTGGTGTACATTTCCTTGCGCAGCCGGCCGTCGGAGAAATTGTCATTGCCGATGACGTTGATCGCCCGCACTTTGGCCAGATCGCCTTCGTAGATTTCGAACACCACATCGACTCGATTTTGATCGAGCTGGACGATCTTGGGCTCGACCCGCGCGGCGAAGCGGCCCTGACGGCGATAAAGTTCGAGGATCCGGTCAACATCCGAGCGCACCGCGGAGCGGGTGAAAATCTGCCGCGGCGCCAGTTTGATCTCGGGGGTGATCTTGTCTTCCTTGAGGCGCTTGTTGCCCTCCAGGATGATGCGGTTGATGACCGGGTTTTCCTTGACCGCGATGACGAGATTGCCGGTGTCGGCGCCGCTGATCGTGACGTCGGCGAACAATTGCGTCGCGTACAGGTCCTTGAGCGCCTGATCGAGGCTGCTCGCGGTATAGGTCTGGCCAGTGGCGAGATTGGCGTAAGCGCGGATTGTTTCAGGTTCGAGGCGCTGGTTGCCGGTGACGTTGATGGTCCGGATGACCTGCTCGGCCGGCGCAGCGATCGCTACCGGGGGAGTGGCCGCCGGCGGCGCGGCCGGCTGGCCGGCCGGCGGCGCCGCGGCGGGCGCTGCCGACTGGGCCGCCAAGGGAGTCGCGGTCCCGCCAAGGATGGTTCCGGCCAGAAGCAGCGCACCAGCGCGAATGCTGAAATTCTTCGAAGTTGAAATCACGCGTCCCCGCCTTTTGTGCAAATGCTTGTCCGGCGTCCGAGAAACGCCACGTTCCTTCCGCCCTGCCCGAACGCTCCTAACCAATCAAGCGGTGTAGGCGGTCCCACAGGCCAATCGAGCCAAGATCGTTGACCGTCGTGAAAACAACCAGGGCAAGCAAGACAGCAAGCCCACCGCGGAACGCCCATTCCAGCGCCCGGGCACTGAGTGGACGCCGCCGAACCGCTTCCACGGCATAGAAAAACAGATGGCCGCCATCGAGCATCGGGACTGGCAACAAGTTGATGAATCCGAGATTAATTGAAAACAGCGCGAGCAGTTGCACGAACGGAAGCAAACCGAGGGTCGCCTGCTGCCCGGCGATCTTGGCGATCTTGATCGGCCCGCCGACATCCCCGGTACCGCGGCGGCCGCTGATCACCTGTCGCAGGCCGTCGACCATCGAAACGGTGATCCGCCAAGTGTAGCTGCACGCTTCGCCAAACGCCTGGACCGGACCCAGAGGCTGAAGCGCGGTCGCCGAGGGATAGACCCCGAGCAGCCCACGTTCGAACTTTTCGCCAAACTGGTCGGTGATGGTGTCGGCGGCGAGCAGGACATTGACGGTCCGCTGTTGCCCCGAACGTTCGAACAGCACCGGTACGGTTTCCTTCGGCCGCAGCGTTACGACCGCGCGGATGTCGTCGAAATTGGGCGTGTCGCGGTTGGCGATGGAGAGGATTTTGTCGCCCGGCTTGAGGCCGGCGGCAGCGGCGGCGCTGCCCGGCTGGATGATGCCGATAATATTTGTCCGCGGCGATCCATAAGCCATGAAAAACGCAGCAAAAATCAAAATCGCCGTGAGGAAATTGGCAGCCGGCCCGGCGAGCACGACGAGGAACCGCTGCCATACTGGGCGGAACTGGAACGCCGAATCGCGCAAATGCGGCGGGACGTCGCTTTCCTGCGCCGGATTGCTCGCCGGGGTCATGTCGCCGACGAATCTGACATAGCCGCCGAGCGGCAGCCACGCGACTTTCCAGCGAGTCCCCTGCTTGTCGTTCCAGCCGAACAACTCGCGTCCGAAGCCGATCGAAAACACCTCGGCCGGGATCTTGAATAGCCGGGCGACGAAATAATGGCCGAACTCGTGGACGAAGACGAGCGGCCCCAAAGCGCAAATGAAGGCGAGGATGATCAACCAGACTGGCGGCTGCGGAAGCATCAGGAACAGCTCTCCTCGATCAATCCAGCGGCCCGCTGGCGGGTCGCCTGGTCGATGGCGATCACGTCGTCGATCGACTGTGGCGCAGGGCTATTGTCGCGTCCCAGCGAATCCTCAACGATTCGAGCTATATCGGGGAAGCCAATCGCCCCTGCAAGGAAGCGTTCGACGGCGACTTCGTTGGCGGCGTTGAGGACCGTCGGCGCGGCCCCGCCCGCCTCCAGCGCCGAGCGCGCCAGGCGAAGCGCCGGAAAGCGCTCGGAGTCGGGCGCTTCGAAGTCGAGCCGGGCAAGTGCCGCAAGGTCGAGCCGCTCGGCTGGAGTGGCCATCCGCTTGGGCCAGGCGAGTGCGAACGCGATCGGAATGCGCATGTCGGGGGCGCCAAGCTGGGCAAGCACCGAGCCGTCGATGAACTCGACCAGCGAATGCACCACCGATTGCGGATGGACGACGATATCGATCCGCTCCGAGGGCAGGCCGAACAGGTAATGCGCCTCGATCAATTCGAGTCCCTTGTTCATCATCGTCGCCGAATCGACCGAGATTTTCGCCCCCATCGACCAATTGGGATGGGCGACCGCTTGGCGCGGGGTGGCCGAGCGAATCGCCGCTGCCGAGGCCGTGCGGAATGGCCCGCCGCTCGCGGTCAGGATGATGCGCGAGATGTCTTCCAAACGAGCGCCGCTAATGCACTGAAATATTGCATTATGTTCGCTGTCTATCGGCAGGATGGTCGCACTCGCGCGGCTCGCCGCTTCGGTCATCAGCACGCCCGCGGTGACCAGCGCTTCCTTGTTCGCCAGCGCCACGGTCCGGCCCGCTTCAACCGCGGCCATCGCGGGTTTCAGGCCAGCGCAGCCGACGATTGCGGCGATCACCAGATCGGCCTCGCCCGAGGCCGCTTCGGATAGCGCCTGGTCTCCCGCAGCGGCGCTGCAGTCAGACCCGGCAAGGCGCTCTGTCAGCTCTGGCAGCAGCCTGTCGTCGGCGATGACCGCGAGCCGCGCCTTGGTCCGCCGGGCAATGGCGGCCAGTGCGGCAACATTGCCCGCGGCGGTCACCGCGCTGACGGTGAAGCCGCCGGGATCGCGTTCGATCAAGTCTAATGCGGACGTGCCGATCGAGCCGGTCGCGCCAAGAATGGTGACCGATTTGCTCACGTGAGTCCGGCCAATTGGGCGAGCGCGGTCAGCACCCCGACCGGAACCAGCCCGTCGAGGCGGTCGAGAATCCCGCCATGACCCGGCAGCCAGTCGCCCGAATCCTTGATCCCGGCGCGGCGCTTCATCCAGCTTTCGAACAGGTCGCCGCCCTGCGCCGCAATGGCGAAAAACGGGGCAAGGAAGAACAAGGCGTGGCCGAGCCCCCGGAGCTGGGCCCAGATGCCGCCGAACACCGCCGCCGCGACGATCCCGCCGATCAGGCCTTCGACGGTTTTCTTGGGGCTGATCGCGGGCGCGAGCGGGTTGCGGCCGAAGCTCCGGCCGGCAAAATAGGCCCCGATATCGGTCGACCAGGTGACGATGAACACCCATAGCAGCAGGTCGAGGCCCTGAGCATCGCGTTCGCGGATCCACAGCAGCGCCAGGGCCGGAACCAGGGCATAAACGAAGCCGGACGCGTACCACATCGGTCCCCAGCCGCGGACGATCCTGGTCCATTCGAAGAACATCAGGGTGGCGACCGCGGCAACCGCGAGCGCGAACATATTGCCGCCGAGGAAGGCCGCGCCAAGCGCCACCGCGATCATCGCCACTGCGGTCAGGGTGCGGACAAGCAGGTCGCTCATCGGCCACCGAAGCGGCGCTGGCGGCTGGCATATCGGCTGAGCGCATCGGCCAAGGCGCGCTCATCAAAGTCGGGCCACAAGGTGTCGGTGAACAGCAATTCCGCATACGCCGCCTGCCACAGCAGGAAATTGCTCAGGCGGACTTCACCCGACGTCCGGATGAGGAGGTCGAGCGGCGGCAGGCCGGCGGTCTCGAGCCGATCGCCGATCGCCTTTTCATCGATGGTCGAGGGATCGATCGTTCCAGCCACGGCAGCGGTGGCGAGATCGCGCGCGGCGGCGGCTATCTCCGCCTGGCTGCCATAGTTCAGGGCGACGACCAGGGTCAGCCGGCTATTGGCCTTGGTCCGCTCGACTGCGCGTTCCAACTGCCCGGCGAGGTCACGCCCGAACGCCGCATAATCGCCGATCAGCTTGAGCCGCACGCCTTCCTTCTCGATCGTCTTCAATTCGCGCTCGAGATAGAACCGCATCAATCCTGTCAGATCGGCGATTTCTTCCTTGCTGCGGCGCCAGTTTTCCGAGGAAAAGGCATAAAGCGTGAGGACTTCGATGCCGTGATCGGCGGCGGCCTGAAGCACCTTGCGCACCGCCTCGGCCCCGGCGCGGTGGCCGGCGGCACGCGGCAGCTTGCGCTGCGCCGCCCAGCGGCCATTGCCATCCATGATGATTGCAATGTGGCGCGGGACGGTGGCACTGCCCGCCGCCTGTCCGATCGGCGAATCCGGCGCTTGGGCCGTGGTCACCTGCCCAGGATTTCCTTTTCCTTGCCGTTGGCCAGCTCGTCGATTTCCTTGATCGTGTCGTCGGTCACTTTCTGGACATCGGTCTCCAGCCGCTTGCGCTCGTCTTCGCTGATATTGTGTTTTTTCTCGTCCTGCTTGAGGTGATCCATGCCGTCGCGGCGGACGTTGCGCACCGCGATTCGCGCCTTTTCGGCATATTGGCCGACCAGTTTCGCCAGCTCCTTGCGCCGCTCCTCGGTCAGATCGGGGATCGGCAGGCGGATCATCTGCCCGTCGGTGATCGGATTGAGGCCGAGCCCGGCCGAGCGGATCGCCTTTTCGACGGGCTGGACATTGGAGCGATCCCACACCTGCACCGACAGCATCCGCGGTTCGGGCACCGAGACCGTCGCGCATTGGTTGAGCGGCATGTGCGCCCCGTAGACCTCGACCTGAACCGGATCGAGCAATGCGGTCGAGGCGCGGCCAGTGCGAAGGCCAACCAGATCGTGCTTGAGGGCGTCGATCGCGCCAACCATTCGGCGCTTGAGGTCAGCGGTGTCGATACTTGCGGGCATTTGTCACTCTCCGTCCTGAACGACCGTCGCTGTTCCCTTGCCCGCCAGCACCTTGGCCAGATTGCCCGGCTGGCGAACGTTGAACACGACGATCGGAATTCCATTGTCGCGGCAAAGCGCAACCGCTGCTGCGTCCATCACCTTGAGATTGTCGCCGAGCACCTTGGTAAAGCTCAACGTGTCGTAGCGTGAGGCGTCCTTAACCTTCTTCGGGTCGGCATCGTAGACGCCGTCGACGCTGGTGCCTTTGAACAAGGCGTCGCAGCCCATTTCGGCGGCGCGCAGGGCGGCGGCGGTGTCGGTGGTGAAGAATGGATTGCCGGTGCCCGCCGCGAACAGCACGATGCGGCCTTTCTCGAGGTGGCGGAGCGCCCGGCGGCGGATATAGGGCTCGCTGACGCTGGCCATCGGGATCGCCGACTGGACCCGGGTTTCGACGCCGACCTTTTCGAGCGCATTCTGGAGCGCGAGCGCGTTCATCACCGTCGCCAGCATGCCCATGTAATCGGCGGTGGCGCGGTCGAAGCCCTTGGCCGCAGCAGCCATGCCGCGAAAGATATTACCGCCGCCGACGACCAGGCACAGCTCATGGCCTTGCGCCTTGGCCGAGGCGATCTCTCCGGCGAGCCCGGCGACGGCCTCGGGATCAATGCCGAACTGCCCCTGCCCCATCAGCGCCTCGCCCGACAGCTTCAGGAGGATTCGGTTGAAGCGCGGGCGGGTCATGGGCTGGGGCGATCCTTCAGATGCAAAAAGGGGCGGCCCAGCCTTTATGACCGAGCCGCCCCGTTGCCAACTGCAAAGCAGCCGCGGTTCGTCAGGCGACCGGTTCGGGCTTGGCGGTGCCGGCTGCTGCCGCGACTTCGGCGGCGAAATCGCTTTCCTTCTTTTCGATGCCTTCGCCGAGCTGGAAGCGCTTGAACGCCTTCAGCGTGATCGGCGAGCCCGAGTCCTTGCCAGCCTCGGCAACGACGTCGGCGACCGGGGTTTTGTTGTCCATGACGAACAGCTGCGAAAGGAGCGCATTCTCCTTCTTGAACTTGGCCATCGTCCCTTCGACCATCTTGGCGATGATCTCGGCCGGCTTGCCGCTTTCATTGGCCTTGTCGGTGGCGATCGAGCGTTCGCGCGCAAGCAAATCCGGGTCGAGGCCCTCGGCATCGAGCGCCAGCGGATTGGCGGCGGCGATGTGCATCGCGATCTGCTTGCCGAGCGCGGCCAGCGTATCGGCTGGAGCAGAGCCCTCAAGCGCGACCAGAACGCCGATCTTGCCCATGTTGGGGGCGGCGGCATTGTGGACGTAACTGACCACCGCGCCCTCGGCGACGGCGAGCGTCGCTGCACGGCGCAGCGACTGGTTTTCGCCGATGGTGGCGATATTGTCGGTCAGCTTTTCCTCGACCGTCCCGCCCGAGGGATACGCCGCGGCCTTGAGCGCTTCGATATCGTCGCCGGTGGTCAGAGCGATTTGCGAAACTTCGCGCACAAACTCCTGGAACTGCTCGTTCTTGCCGACGAAATCGGTCTCAGAATTGACTTCGACGAGCGCGCCTTTGGTGCCCGAAACGGCAACCCCGACGAGGCCTTCGGCGGCGGTTCGACCGGCCTTTTTGGCCGCGGCCGACAGGCCTTTGGCGCGCAACCAGTCGATCGCCGCCTCCATATTGCCGCCGG
>JARXKO010000059.1 GCA_030271595.1 Pseudomonadota bacterium
AGACGATGTCTTCGTACTCGATCTCGGCTTCGGCCAGCGCGGTCTTTTCGACCGGGGACCACATCACCGGCTTGGCGCCGCGATAGAGCTGGCCGGTCTCGGCGAACTTCATCAGTTCGGCGACGATCGTCCCCTCGGCCTTTGGCGCCATGGTCAGATAGGGCTTGTCCCACCGCGCGCCGACCCCGAGGCGTTTCAGCTGCTCGCGCTGAACGTCGACCCAATGCTGGGCATAGGCCCGGCATTCGGCGCGAAACTCCTTGATCGGGACCTCGTCCTTGTTGAGCTTTTTCTTGCGGTATTGCTCCTCGACCTTCCATTCGATCGGCAGGCCGTGGCAGTCCCAGCCGGGAACGTAGGGCGCGTCCTTGCCGAGCAAGGTCTGGGTCCGCACGACCATGTCCTTGATCGCATGGTTGAGCGCATGGCCGACGTGAATGTCGCCATTGGCATAAGGCGGGCCGTCGTGAAAAATGAACTTGGCGCGCCCCGCGCGCGCCGCGCGGGTCTGCTCGTACAGCCCGGCCGCTTCCCAGCGGGCAAGGATCGCCGGCTCCTTCTGCGGCAGTCCGGCCTTCATCGGAAAGTCTGTCCTGGGCAGGAAGACGGTCGATCGGTAATCGGGTTTATCGGGCGCGTCGGACATTGGGGCGGCGTCTAACGGACGGGCGCCGGATTGCAACGGCTCAGGCGCTCAGGAGCCTCCGCGCTTCGGCTTCGTCGGCGCGCATCTGCTCGGTGAGCGCGGCCAGACTGGCGAACTTTGCTTCATCGCGGAGGAAGGCGATCAAATCGACCTCGATCATCCGTCCGTACAGGTCGCCGTCGAAATCGAAGATGAAGGCCTCGAGCAGCTCCTTGGGCGGCTCGAACATCGGCCGGATGCCTAGATTGGCGACTCCCTCATGCTCGCTTCCGTCGTCGAGCCGGACCCGCACCGCATAGACCCCGTAGCGCGGCCGCTGATAATCGCCGAGCGCGACATTGGCGGTCGGATAGCCAAGCTCGCGCCCGCGCTGGTTGCCTTCCTCGACCACGCCTTCGATCGCGAACGGACGGGTCAGGAGCCTGGTCGCGGCGGCTATGTCGCCGACGATCAACGCTTCGCGGATCCGGCCCGACGAGACCCGCTCGGCGCCCGCGCAAACAGGCCGCACCGTTTCGGCAATGACGCCGTGAACCGCTGCCAGTTCGGCGAGGAGCGCGACATCGCCGGCGCGGCCCCTGCCGAAGGTGAAGTCGTCGCCGGTCACGATCCCCGCCGCGGCGATGGCGCCGACGATGATCCGCTCGACGAAATCCTCGGCCGTAGTGGCGGCCAAAGCGCGATCGAATTCGAACACCAGCATGGCGTCGGCGCCGGCGTGCGCGAAGAGCTGCTCGCGCTGGGCCAGGCTGGTCAGGCGGAAGGGGGGCGCGTCGGGCTTGAACAGGCGCACCGGATGGGGGTCGAACGTCGCAACGATCACTGGCCGCCGCTCGTGAAACCCCCGCTGGACCGCGCGCCCGACAACCGCTTGATGGCCGAGGTGAAAACCGTCGAAATTGCCCAGCGCGACGATGGCGTTGCGCAGCGCCTCGGGCACTGCATCGGCCGCGGACAGACGAGTCACCGGGCGGACGTGAGGTTGATCTGGCCCAATGGCCTCAATCCGGCGGCGATCACGCGCAGCGCGTTGCCGCCCATCGCCGCCCGGATTTCATCCACGCTAAACCCTTCATCCATCAGCGCCTGTGTAATTTGCACCAGCTGCGAGGTGTCGAAGCGCATCGTGGTCGCGCCGTCGAAATCGCTGCCCAGCGCGACATATTGAATCCCGACCAGATCGCGGACATGGCGCATCGCCTTGGCCGCTGCCCGCGGCGAAGTGCCGCAGATCGCCGCGTCCCAATAGCCGATCCCGATCACCCCGCCGGTGCGGGCGATTCCCCGGATTTCATCGTCGGTGAGGTTGCGGTTGACCTTGCACGTCGCCTGAACCCCGCCGTGACTGGAGACCACGGGACGACGGGCCATGGCCAGGACATCGGCGACACAGGAGTGACTGCAATGGGCGACGTCGACGATCATGCCCATGTCTTCCATTCGCCGCACGACCTGGCGGCCGAAAGGCGTCAACCCGCCCTTTGCTTCGCCGTGCATCGACCCCGCGACCTCATTGTCGAAAAAGTGGGTCAGGCTCGCCATGCGGAAGCCCGCTTTGTACAGTCGGTCGACATTGCCGAGCTTGCCTTCAAGATCGTGGAGTCCCTCCACGCTGAGCATCGCTCCGACCGGGCGCCCGCCGGGCTCCGCGGCACGGCGCCGAAGCAGGTCGGCAAGGCTTGGGTCTCCGGCCACCTTGACGAGCGCGCCCTTCGAGCGGCGCACTGCATCGTCGAGCTTGGCAGCGTGAAATAGCGAGCGCTGGAGCAGTGACGACCAGGTCGCGATCGGTTGCAGCTGAACGACGGCGATCTCGCTGATGTCGTCGCGCGCGCCGGCGCTGTTGCGATCATAGTTGAGCCCGTGCGGCGACTTGGTCACCGAGGAGAAGACCTGCAACGCGACATTGCCCTGCTCGAGGCGCGGCAGGTCGACATGGCCCCAGCCGCCGCGGGACAACAGGTCACGCTTCCACATCAGGCTGTCGGCATGCAGATCGACGATCGTCAGGGTGCGGTGAAGCGCCTCGGCTTGGGCGCTGACCGGGATCAGCGGCTTGCCGTCGATGCGGTTGTATCCGGCGCCGAGCCGCCCGGGAAGGAAGTGGAACACGGCGAGCAGCGAGATTCCGACGAGCGCGACGAGCAGGAGGATCAAGCGGCGCGTCCGTGAGCGCCGGGTGAATTGGCGGGTGGTCATCGGCCGTGGGGTAACCCGGCGGTTCGATTTGTCCAGCCGCCGCTTGACTCCCAGTCGTGCAAATCCTATTTCCAGTCCATCCCGTTTCTCCGGTTTCCGGCGGCGCATTCGTGCGTGCGTCGGTTTTTCGTTTGGATCGGGCCACTAGCGACGAGATGGGCATCACGCCCGTGGAGCTACAGAAGGATAAAGAATGGCACGGATCGCCGGGGTCAACATCCCCACCAACAAGCGCGTTGAAATCGCGCTCACTTACATCCACGGAATCGGCCGCACGACCGCCAAGCAGATCACCGACAAGCTCGGCATCGCCGCGGAAAAGCGCGTCCAGGACCTGACCGACCAGGAAGTTCTCCACATTCGCGAGGAAATCGACCGCGACCACAGCGTCGAGGGCGACCTTCGCCGCGAGACCGCGATGAACATCAAGCGCCTGATGGACCTCGCCTGCTATCGCGGCCTGCGCCACCGCAAGGGCCTTCCGGTCCGTGGCCAGCGGACCCATACCAATGCGCGTACCCGCAAGGGCAAGCCCAAGCCGATCGCCGGCAAGAAGAAGTAGCAGCAGCAATCCGGGGGATTGCTGCGCCACTTCTTCTCCGCCGGATGGCGTTGAGGGAAGGGCGCGACGCTCCTTCGACCAACGAGATTTAGGATATATTCATGGCTCAAGCACCGCAGCGCCTCCGCCGCCGGGAGCGCAAGAACATCAGCTCCGGCGTCGCCCATGTGAACGCCAGCTTCAACAATACAATGATCACCATCACCGATGCCCAGGGCAATGCAATCGCCTGGAGCAGCGCCGGGACGATGGGCTTCAAGGGCAGCCGCAAGTCGACTCCCTATGCCGCCCAAGTCGCCGCCGAGGACGCGGGCAAGAAAGCCGCCGAACACGGCGTGCGCACGCTCGAAGTTGAAGTGAAGGGCCCCGGCTCGGGCCGCGAAAGCGCGCTTCGGGCATTGCAAGCGGTCGGCTTCACCATCACCTCGATCCGCGACGTGACCCCGATCCCGCACAACGGCGTGCGCCCGTCAAAGCGCCGCCGAGTCTAAATTTCGAATCCGCGTTCCCGCCGCCGCGGGAATGACGAAAAACTTTTGAACCACGGGAGTGGCGGACGCGCTCACTCCCACTGCCAAGGAAGAAAAATGGCCGTCAACGCAAAGAACTGGCAGGAACTCAAGAAGCCCAATTCGCTCGAAAAGAAGCAGTCGGGCGGCGATTCTCGCGCGCGCGGCGTGTTCGTCGCCGAGCCGCTCGAGCGCGGCTTTGGAATGACGCTTGGCAACTCGCTCCGCCGGGTGCTTCTGAGCTCGCTCCAGGGCGCCGCCGTGACCTCGATGAAGATCGACGGGGTGCTCCATGAGTTCTCGAGCCTGGCCGGCGTCCGCGAGGACGTCACCGACATCGTCCTCAACATCAAGAAGCTGGCGCTCAAGATGGAAGGCGAAGGCCCCAAGCGCCTTCACCTCAGTGCGACCGGCCCGGCCGAAGTCACCGCCGGGATGATCGCCACCAGCGGCGATATCGAGGTCACCAATCCCGACCTCGTCATCTGCCACCTCGACGACGGCGCCAACCTCAACATGGAACTGACGGTCGACGTCGGCAAAGGCTATCAGCCCGCCGCCGCCAACCGCCCGGCCGACGCGCCGATTGGCCTCATCCCGGTCGATGCGCTGTACAGCCCCGTGCGCCAGGTCGCCTACAAGGTCGAAAACACTCGGGTCGGACAGGAGCTCGATTACGACAAGCTCACCCTGACCATCGAGACCGACGGCACGGTCCCGCCCGAAGACGCGCTCGGCTTCGCCGCCCGCATCCTCCAGGACCAGCTGCAATTGTTCGTCCACTTCGACGACAGCCAGATCCGCATGGCGGCAAGCCCGATGATCGGCGCCGCCGCCGCGCCGATGGGCGATATGGCTGGGTCCACCACCGACACCAACCAGCTCAACCGCTATCTGCTCAAGAAGGTCGACGAACTCGAGCTCAGCGTGCGCAGCGCCAATTGCCTCAAGAACGACAACATCATCTACATCGGCGACCTCGTCCAGAAGACCGAGGCGGAGATGCTGCGGACCCCGAACTTCGGCCGCAAGTCGCTCAATGAGATCAAGGAAGTCCTCGCCTCCATGGGCCTTCGCCTGGGCATGGACATCCCCGGCTGGCCGCCCGAGAATATCGAGGAAATGGCCAAGAAGCTCGAACAGGAACTGTTGGGCTAGTCGCTGCAACAGAAGCAAAACAAAGGGGCGGTCCGTTTTCGGGCCGCCCTTTTTCGTTCTGCTAGCCGCTTCGGTAAATCGATTCATTAAATCGTCTGGGCGGGAGCAACGAATTTAGCCATCGACGGTTTCAGCTTCGCCAGAATCGGGCAGGTGTGGCCGAATCCACCATGTCTTGTTCCTGTGCCTGTGCAGGTCATTGCAGGCCGTCTCACAGCGCCCCCGCACTGGCTGGAGAAGCATCATGAAACACATACTTTGTGCCTCTGCTCTTACGTTTGCACTGACCGCAATTGGTACCGCTGCTCCGGCCTCGGCTGCTGTGGCACGCAATTATGATTGTGCCAAAGCGGGGAACGCCGATAAATCAATCTGCAAATCCGCTGCCGCCAAGGCCGCCAAGGTCGCCGACAAAGCCGCCAGGGACAGTAAAAAGGCTGCCGACAAGGTCGCTAAGGACAATGCCAGGACCGCCCAAAAAGTCGCTCGCGCTACCGCCAAGACGGCGAAGCAGAGCACCAAGGCGACGACCATGGCCGCGGCTGCGGCCAAGTCTCCGCGGACTTATGATTGCGCGAAAGCCGGGAATGCCAACAAGGCGCAGTGCAGGACTGCGGTCGCACAGGCCAAGCCCGCTGTCGCATCGGCGTCACCATCGCAGAAGAGCGCGAAGGGCGGACTGATGTCCTGGTTGCATCGCGCGCCGGCGGCGAAGGCCGGCTCACAGACTGCCGAAAACAGCAATGCTTCGGGGGCGATAGCCGAATGCAAGGATGGGCTATTCAGTCACGCGGCTCGTCGCGATGGCGCCTGCTCGCGTCACGGCGGCGTGATGAAGTGGCTGTAAGTCAAATTTGATCGATTGCGGAAGGGAACGGGTCGCCCGCGCAAGGCGGCCCATTTCTTCCCCGTTGTGGGACTGAAGAGGGCATCGACGCTCGCCAATTCGCAATGAAACGGGCGGACGATTCATTTTCGATAGTCCTTCGGGTGGTGAATCCGTTGGAGGCAGATTGCCTCCAGCTTGCGCCCGGCCGAGCTGGCTTTGCCCGCCGAAAAGGAGAAGACTTTGACTTCTCTTGGGCGGGGGAAATTGACCATGACCAGCGCAATCGGCCGGCTTCGGCTTAACCATTATGAGGCGCTTGGGATCGGCTCCGATGCGAGCCGCGCCGATATCGAACGCGCCTTCTTCCGCAAGGTCAGCTCGTTCCTGCCGCACACCTTCGGCAATGTCGCCGAGGCCAGCACTGCTTATGAGACGCTCAAGGACCCGGACAAGCGGCAGGTTTATGACCGGTCGATCGGACTCGGCAGAGCCGCGGACCCCGCCAGGCCGGTTCCCTTGTGGTCGGGCCGGCCGTGGTCGATCACCGCCGGACCGGTTGTCGGTGCGCGGCCCCTGAGCGCTTTGCCGGCGATGGACAGGCCGTTGCTGACTCCGCGAGCGGAGCCCAGCGATGTGCCTGCAGCAAGGCCCGACGATCGGCCTTTCATCGGTGCTTCGGCGCCACCGACCGACCCCAAGAGACTCGAACCCTATGCAGCACCATCACCACTGTCGGTCTCGACCCTCCCGGACCCCCCAAGATCGCGCTTCCCGGCTCACTCCATGATGTTCGACATGGTCGAGGAGGGGCAGGGCATGATCCGCTCGACCAGAACTGCACTGATTGCCGTCTCGCTCGTCGTCGGCGTGGCGGTGATCGGGGGATGGATTGGCTGGGCGGCTGGCAATGACGAGCAGGCGCCGAAGTCGCAACTTTTGAATGAGAAGCCGCCGCGGGCGATTCCGCAGACCGCCGACACGATTGCCGTCCCGGCGTCGAATTGGCAGGCACAATCAGGGCCAACAGCTCTGCCGGTTTCGCGAGTGGGGCAAGTCAAGGCCAGGCCCGGCCGCCGCGCCGCGCCCATGCCTTCGCCGCCGCCGCCGGCTGATGAGGCGGCGCAGCAGGTGCCAGCAGTGACAGCGCCCCCGCCCGACGCCGAAAGCGGGACCGACCACGCCACGACTCCGGCCGAGGCTCCGGTAGCGGCGCCGACGCCCGCTGCCCTTCCGCTGTCGAGCGGCGCGGCGGCCCGGACCATCGAGCGAATCGGCTATTCGTGCGGCACCGTCTCGTCGACCGTTGCAAGCGGCGCTCCCGGAGTGTTCACGGTGACCTGTACGTCCGGCCAATCCTATCGCGCCACGCCGGTCCGCGGGCGCTATCATTTCAGGCGGGTAGCGAAGCCGTAGTGCCGGTTCGATGAGGCAGTCGCGGTGGCAATCGACATTGTCCGCCCGACGTCACATATCCCGGAGCCAGCATGTTTTGCGGCGGGAAGGACGAGCCAATTATGGGCAGCGAGAAGTTCGAACGGCACCGCCAGCCGTGGCGGCAGGATGAGATCCAGAAGCTGCATCTTCTCGCCGGCAAGGGGATGAGCGTTCGCGCGATCGCCAAGGCGCTGACCCGGACGGAGGAATCGGTCAAGGACCGGGCCAAGTCGGACAAGCTCAGCCTGACCAAGTTGCGCTGAGCCAAGGAGCTCTGCCGGCAAAGGCGACTGAATCCGGACTATTCTTCGCTTCTCACAAGCACCGTCTCGCCGATCAGCAGGAACAGCAGGAACGGGGCCCAGGCGGCGATCAGCGGCGGGTAGGCCCCGGCATTGCCCATCGCCAGGCTGAAATTGTCGGCGACGAAATAAGCGAAGCCGAGCGCCATGCCGACCACCGCGCGCATCAGCACCTGGCCCGATCGCGCCAGTCCGAACGCGGCAATCGCGGCCAGCAGTGGCATGAGCAAGGTCGACACCGGCCCCGAAATCTTGTGCGCGAGGCCGGCGCGCGCTTCATCCGCCGGACGCCCGGCCGCCTCGAGTTCGGCGATCCGCTGCCTCAGCGTCGGGTAAGCGAGCTCACTCGGGTCGACCTTGGCAATACTCAGCTGAGCGGGCGAGATTCCAGCAAGGCCGTCGAGCGCCGCCAGCCGCCGGACCATGTTCATATTGGCATCGAAAATGGTCACACCGCCGAGCCGCCAGCCGCGGCCGCCGGGCAGCGGCCGTGCCTGCTGGGCCTTGACGATGCGCTGGACGATGCCGCCCTCACGCTCATAGATCGTGACCCGCTCGGCTTGCATCGCGGCCCCACGTCCCGCGACGACGCCGACGCGGACCAAATGATCGCCGCTGAGCACCCAGACGTTGGACAGCAGTCCGTTGTCGGGGGGGACCGGCCGGTAATCGTTATCCGACCAGGCGTTAACCTCGCGCGCGGACTTGACGACGAGCGTCTCATTGAACGCGAACAACACGGCGGCGAGGCCGAGGCTGGCGACGAACAATGGTGCCAGGATCTGGTGCGCCGAGAGGCCCGCGGCCTTCATCGCCACCACCTCGCTATGCTGGTTGAGACCGACGAAGGCGATCAGCGTGCCAAGGAGCACTGAAAATGGCAGGAAGCGTGACACCAGCAGCGGGATCCGCAGTCCGA
>JARXKO010000060.1 GCA_030271595.1 Pseudomonadota bacterium
CGCGCACAGCTTGCTAATTCGCGATGAGTGAGAGGCGATTGACAACGCAAAAGCCGAAAGTTCCGGTGTGGCGGGAAGAGCAGCTTCGCTTAGCGGTCGAGGCTGCTTGCGTTGCGCTGTGGTCGTGGCGCGTGGAGGTCGACCGGTTCGCGATGGACGAGCGGGCGTTCGAGCTGTGGGGTTTGCCATGGGCGGAGCAGGTCAGCTTCGAAGAGCTTTCTACCCACATTCACCCCGCTGATCGCGACCGGGTTCGTGCGGCTTTCTCGGCCACGCGGTCGGTCGCCGGATCTTATGAAATCGACTTTCGAATTTGTCTGAGCGACGAAGTTCGCTGGATCTCTGCGCGCGGTCAGGGTGCGGACGCCGGCATGGTAAAAGGCCTGATGTTCGGGATATTTCTTGACGTTACCGGCCGCAAGCAAGCTGAGGAAGGCAGCGAATTACTCGCCGGAGAAATGAGCCACAGGGTTAAGAACCTACTCGCAATCGCGACGGGCCTAACCCAACTTACTGGTCGCTCGGCGTTGTCTGTTGAAGCGATGACCGCGGAGTTGACGTCACGGCTAACGTCACTCGGCCGCGCCCATGACCTCGTGCGTCCGCTGCCGGGTGAGCAGGGCAAGGCTGCATTGTTGGGCGACCTGATTTCGGTGCTGCTTGCCCCTTATGACGAAACGGCGGCCTTTTCCGGGCGCATCCGCGTGGCGGTGGCGCGGATGGGTGTCGGAGAACGGACAGCGAGCGCGCTTGCAATGGTGGTTCACGAGCTGGCGACCAACTCCGTCAAATATGGCGCGCTTTCCTGTGCGACAGGGTTTCTCGATGTCTCAAGCAAGATTGACGGGGACAACATCTGCGTGATCTGGGCGGAGACTGGCGGCCCTCCGATTGCCGAGGAACCGGAATTGAAAGGCTTTGGAAGCAGGCTCATCGCGCGCAGCGTCTCAGGACAACTCGGCGGCGAACTCGTTTACGACTGGCAGGACAGCGGTCTCGTCGTAACCGTCAAAATACGGCAGCAGAATTTAGCGCGCTAGGCGCTCACGAACGAATATCCGCTTCCCACCCAAAACTGCCACTCTCTCCTACTCGCTCGCCCGATCCAGCGCCTCGATCTGGCCCGGCGACAGGTCGAGGGTCATGCCGGCGATGAGTTCGCGCATTTGCTCGATCGATGTCGCGCTGGCGATGGGCGCGGTGACGCCGCCTTGTTCCTTGGTCCAGGCCAATGCCACGCTCGCCATCGCGGCACCGGTTTGCGCCGCGACATCCTCGAGCGCGGCGAGCACGGTTTTGCCTTTTTCGCTTTCGACATAGTCGACATTGCGCAGGCCCCGCACACTTTTGGCCAAGTCATCCTTCGAGCGATATTTGCCCGTCAGAAAGCCGTTGGCGAGGCTGTAAAAGCTGAAGAAGCCGAGGCCGCGGCCGATGACCACATCCTGCATCGGGCCTTCATATTTGGAGCGCTCGACCAGATTGTACCAGCCCTGCACCGCGACCGCCGGGTCGATCCCTTCGCGCACCGCGGTGTCGAGCGCCTCCTCGACCCGCGCCGGCTCGAAATTGCTGAGGCCGGTGGCGCGGATCTTGCCCGCCGCGCGCAAGTGTTCGAACGCGCCCAGACTGTCGGCCAGCGGCACTTCGGGATTGTCGCGATGCTGGTAATACAGGTCGATGGTCTCGATCCCCATCCGCTCGAGCGAGGCGTCGGCGGCGCGCGCGATCACCTGGGGATCGAGCGAGGCGACATATTCTCCGCTGGTGACCTTGCCGTCGTAGCTCTTGGCCTCGACCTTGCCGTCGAGGAAGCCGACCTTGGTCGCGATCACCACCTTCGCCCGCTTGGCCGGGTCGCGCTTCAGCCAGGCGCCGATGAGCCGCTCGCTTTCGCCCCCGACATGCCCCGGCGCCCAGGCCGAATAGACGTCGGCGGTGTCGATCATCGTCCCGCCGGCGTCGACGAAGGCATCGAGCAAGCGGAAGCTGGTCGCGTCATCGGCGGTCCAGCCCAGAACATTGCCGCCAAACGCCAGCGGCGCGACCGCCATCGCGCTCATCCCAACCGGTCGGCGTTCCATTGCGGCTTCCTTTTCGTCCTGCTGCAGTCGATCCCGCATCCATTCCCGAGACCGCTGTGCCAGTCAACGCGATGGACCCTGCCGCCACACAAATTCCGGTCTTCACCACTTATTTGTAAAGTTTAGCGACACTGCGGCGATGATGTCGGGATTTTTGTCAATCAGGCCTGGGGCAGGCGGCGCGTGGATTCGCTGATCGGCTTCTGGAGCCACGCGCTCGCCGCGGTGCTGTTTGGCGCGCTGACGTTTTGGCGGCTGGCCAAGCCCTCGCGCCAGCCCGGTCAGCGCCTATTGCTCGCGGCATTCGCGCTGACCTGCTGCTGGGCCTGGCTGTGGGCGATTGACCCCGGGGGCGGCCTCGCCCGCTATTCGGAAACCGCGCGCAACCTCGTGTGGATTGGCCTGCTCTATTCACTCAGTGCCGCCAGCAATGAACGCCAGCAAGGTGTGGGCTTGGTCTACGGGGCGGTTGCCGCAGTGCTCGGACTGCAGCTCGTTGCGACCGCGTTTGTGCTGTTCAGCCCATCTGAATCGATCCTCCAGACCGCAACGCTGCTGCGCGCCACGACCGCAGCCGGCGCTTTGGTGCTGGTCCACAATCTGTACGGCCAGGCCGCCCCCGCGACCCGGTCACATATCCGCTTTGCGATGCTCGGGCTCGCCGTGATGTGGATTTACGACCTCAATTTTTACACCGTGCGCTATTTCGAACCGGCCAGCGCTGAGCCACTGCGCGCATGGCGCGGCGTTGCGATGGCGCTGACCGCACCGTTGTTCGCGCTTGCCGCACGCGACGACGACGGTTGGCGCATCCGGCTGTCGCGTGCCGCGACGTTCCAGTCGATCTCGCTGCTTGCGATCTGCGGCTATTTCGCATTGATGGCCGTGGTCGCGACCGCGCTTCGCGGGTCGCGGGTCGACTGGGTGGCCGAAATCATGGTTTCGGTGCTGGCGCTCATGACCATTGGTGCGATGGTGGTCTTGCCCAGCGCTCGAGCCAGGGGTTGGTTCAAGGTCAAGCTTGCGACTCATCTGTTCGAACATCGCTACGACTATCGCTCCGAATGGCTGCGCTTCGCCGACACGCTTGGCCGCTCGGGTCCCGACGCGCCGGCGCTGGGCAAAAGGATCGTCAAGGCCTTCGCCGAGATGGTCGAGGCGCCGGGCGGACTGCTCGTGGTTGGCGACGGGGGCGCTCAACCGATCATCGCGGCGGAATGGAATTGGCCCGGACCACCGCCTGCCGCCGACGACCTGGCTGCGGCCGCTCCGTTGTGGTCGGCGGTCGAGCGAAGCGGCCGGATCGTCGAGTTCGACGCGCTTCGCGGCGGCTGGGCGAGCGCCCGGGACCGCCGCGTTCCAGCGCCCGATTGGGTGCTTGCCGACGACCGCTGCTGGGCAGCGGTGCCGCTTGCTCACCACGGTCGGCTGATCGGTCTGGTCTTGCTTGCAACCCCCGATTACCGCCGCGCGCTCGACTGGGAGGATTTCGACTTGCTGCGCACCGCCGGCCGTCAAGCCGCGGCAACGCTGGCCGAAGCGCAGGGCCAGGACGCGCTTGCCAATGCCCAGCGGTTCGAGGAGTTCAACCGCCGCTTCGCCTTCATTCTGCACGACATCAAGAACCTCGTCAGCCAGCTGAGCCTGGTCGCGCGCAATGCCGAGCGCCACGCCGATAACCCCGAGTTCCGCGCCGACATGGTCGCGACGCTCAGGAATTCGGTCGGCAAGATGAACGACCTCCTGGCCCGCCTCGCCCCGCATTCGCAAGCGCGGGTCAAGCCGGGAGAGCCGCAACCGCTGCGCCCGATCCTCGAATCGGTGATCGCGCTCCACGGTGAGAATCGGACCATCGAATTGTGCGGCGACACGGGCTTGTGGGCCGATGTCGACAGCGCCGCTTTGGGCCAGGCGCTGGGCCACCTGATCCACAACGCGATCGAGGCCAGTCCGTGGGTCGAGCCGGTGACCGTCACGGTCGCCGCGGCCGGCCCGCAGGTCGCCATCAGCGTCGCCGACACTGGCTGCGGCATGGACAGCGATTTCATCCGCAACCGCCTGTTCCAGCCGTTCGCCTCGACCAAGCCGGGCGGCTTTGGCATTGGCGCGTTCGAAGCGCGCTCGATCATCGCCGCGATGGACGGCCGCCTGACCGTCACAAGCAACCCCGGCACGGGCAGTGTCTTCACCATCTTCGTCCCGGCCGCCGAACAGCGCCGCATCGCCGAACGGAAACGCGCATGACCGACACCCTACCCGGCAATGTCCTGCTGGTCGTCGAGGACGACGAGGGCCTGCAGCGCCAGCTCAAATGGGCCCACGAGAGCTGTCACGTGCTGTGCGCTTCGGACCGTTCGGAGGCGATCGAGATGCTGCGCGCGCACGAGCCCGCGGTGGTTACCCTCGACCTCGGCCTGCCGCCCGATCCCGACGGCACCAGCGAGGGCTTTGCGACGCTCGAGGCGATCCTCCGCCTCAAACCCGACACCAAGGTTATCGTCGCCACCGGCCACGGCGCTCACGACAGCGCGCTGCGCGCGATCGCGCTTGGCGCTTATGATTATTACCGCAAGCCGGTCGATATCGACCAGCTTGGCCTGATCGTTGCCCGCGCCTTCCAGCTGCACGCGCTCGAGGCCGAGAACCGCCGTCTCGAATCCAGCGCCGACGGGAAGGTACTCGGCTCGATGATCACCGCTGCCCCCGCCATGCTCAAGGTGGCGCGGACGATCGAGCGGGTCGCCACCGCCGACGTCTCGGTGATGCTGCTAGGTGCCAGCGGCACGGGCAAGGAATTGCTCGCCCGGGCGGTCCACGACCAAAGCGGCCGCAAGGGCGGGTTCGTCGCCATCAATTGCGCCGCGATCCCCGAAAACCTGCTCGAGGCTGAATTGTTCGGCTACGAGCGCGGCGCCTTCACCGGCGCGGTCAAATCGAACATCGGCAAGATCGAGTTGGCCGAGGGCGGCACCCTGTTCCTCGACGAGGTCGGCGACATCCCGCTGCCGCTCCAGGTCAAATTGCTGCGCTTCATCCAGGAGCGCGTGATCGAGCGCATTGGCGGCCGCTCGCCGATCGCGGTCGACACGCGCATCGTCTGCGCCACGCACCAGGACCTGGAGGCGATGATCACCGCCGGCCGTTTTCGCGAAGACCTCTATTACCGGCTCGCCGAAATCGTCGTCACCATTCCGAGCCTCGCCGAGCGGCCCGGCGACGCGGTCCTTCTGGCGCGTCATTTCCTCAACCTCTTCGCGCGCGAACTCAACGCGTCGGTCAAGAGCTTCGCGCCCGACGCCATCGCGGCGATCGACAGCCACGCCTGGCCGGGCAATGTCCGCGAGCTCGAGAATCGGCTCAAGCGGGCGGTGATCATGGCCGACGGCAAGACCATCGGCGCCGGCGACCTCGACCTCGGCGGCGGCAATGCCAATGAGGGCGCGCTTCCGATCAACCTTCGCGCGGCCCGGGAAATCGCCGACCGCCGCGCGATCCACCAAGCGCTGACGCGCACCGAGCACAATATTTCCGGCGCCGCCAAATTGCTCGGCATCAGCCGCCCGACGCTCTACGATCTGATCAAGCAATATTCGCTGGTCAGTTGACCGCCGCGCAATGGCCTCAGCGCCAGCGGTCGCCCGGCGCCTTCACGTAATTGCGCCACACATAGCCCCACGGGATCAGCAGCCCGAACAGGATCGGGCCGCCGCCGACACCCACCATGTCCCTGCTCAATTGCGATCCGGGAAGCGCCAGTCCCGCAAGCCATTGCGGCAGTCCGAAAAAGGCCAGCCAGACGATCTTTCACACCATCTCGAGGATGAGGATCGGAAGCATGTGCAGCGGATAGCGGATGACCAGGAACGACAGGACGAACATCGCCGCCAGCATGCTTGAAAACACGCCGCGCGCCGCCGGCTCCTGGAGGAACAATGCGCGCCATATGATGATCGTGCCGGGAATGAAGAACAGGATGTAGACGACGCGGATGACGTACAGCCGGGTCAGCGAAACCTCGCTCACCGCCAGCGGTCGCCTGGCGCCTTCACGTAATGCCGCCAGACATAGCCCCAGGGGATGACGAGCGGCATCAGGATCACGCCGAGGCCGATATTGAACGCGTCTTCGGCGAAGGTCGGCGGCTGCTGACCCGAGAACCACTCGGGCAGGCCGAAGTCGAGCAGCCAGATGGTCTTCCAGACAAATTCGAACAGCAGCAGTGGCAGCATCCGCAGCGGATATTTGAGGCCGAGGAAGGCGAGCAGCCAGACGCCGCACAACAAGCTCGGGATCACGCCCCGCGCCGCCGGCTCATGGGTGATGACGACCGGAACGATCATCGCTCCAAGACCGACCACGAGCAGCAGATAAGCGGCGCGCAGAACATAGAGCCGGAACAGCGACACTCCGTCGCCGGACGCGGAAATTGTGGCCGATGAGGCTGCAGCAGCAGTGGACGCCATGATTTTTCTCCTGATCAAGCGGCGCGCGAATGATTTTGCGCGTCGGTCTCTGGTTTGAACTCGAGCAATTGTCCGGGCTGGCAATCGAGCGCGGCGCAGATCGCCTCGAGCGTCGAGAAGCGGATCGCGCGCGCCTTGCCGGTCTTGAGGATCGACAAATTGGCCAGCGTGAGGTCGATCTTCTCGGCGAGCTCGGTCAGGGTCATCCGCCGGGCGTGGAGCAGATCGTCGAGCTTGACGGCGATTGCCATGTCACACCGTCCCGTGGAGGTCTTCGCGCATCAGCGTGCCTTCGGCGAATACCCGCGCGAGGACGAACACCAGGATTACCGCGAGCCAGCCGCTGGGCGAAAAACCGGCGTCGAGATGAAGCGGATGGGCCGCCGTCGATACCGCCTTGCCGATCGCCCACACCATCAGGCTGACCAGCTGGAGCGCCAGCAGCAGCCAGGCGATGGCGTTCAAGCGATAGGCGTTGGCCGCGACGAACGGGTCGCCGGCGCGCGCGGTGTCGGTGATCGCCAGCAACCGCCGCAGCATGGCGAGGTTGAGCGGAACGGTCACCAGCCCAAGCATTGCGATGCCGCGCATGCCCATGAGCAGTAATCGGGTCTGGTCCGCCACCGGAACGCCGAGCGCGGTGAACGTCCATGTCTGGTTGGCGAACGATCCTGAAAGGATCGCGACCAGCACCGCGGCATAGGCCCAGTTCAAGGCGATGAGGATGCGCAGCACGGCGAACGCGATTGGCAGAGCGGTTGAGGAAGGACGGGACATGAATAGTGACTCCAGCGACTCGAATTATCGATAAACGATATACACCTTATCGATAATCGGCAAGAGCTTTCTTGCGTGACGACCTTCAGCCCGAGGTCAGCGCGCCATTTCCTCGGCCATCGCCGCGACCTCGAGCCAGCGTTCCTCGGCCGCTTCCTGTTGCGCGCGAAGGTCGTCGAGCTGGCGCGTCAGCGCCGCAAATCTGCCGGGCTGCTCCATGAACAAATCGGGGTCGTGGAGCGCGTCTTCGGCGGCGGCGATCTCGCGTTCGAGCCGCTCGACTTCGCCCGGCAGCCGGTCGAGGTCGCGCTGGTCCTTGTAGGAGAGCTTGCCTCCCCTCCCGCTTGCGGGAGGGGATACAGGGGTGGGCTTATTCTTCGCACCAACAGGCCGACCCCCCGGCCCCCTCCCGCGAGCGGGAGTGGGAGCAGTCCGCCGCTTCGCCCAATCCTCATAGCCGCCGGCGACGATGTCGACCTTGCCCGAGCCGTCGAGCCCGAGCGTGATGGTCACCGTGCGGTCGAGGAAGTCGCGGTCGTGGCTGACGATCAGCACCGTCCCTTCATAATCGGCGATGACTTCCTGGAGCAGGTCGAGGGTTTCGAGGTCGAGGTCGTTGGTCGGCTCGTCGAGCACCAGCAGATTGGCCTCGCGGGCGAATTCGCGCGCCAGCAGGAGCCGCGATCGCTCGCCGCCCGACAACGAAGCGATCGACGCATCCGACAAAGCCGGATCGAACAGGAATTCCTTGAGATAGCCCTTGATGTGCCGCTTGTGGCCGCGGACCTCGATCCATTCGCCGCCATTGGCGAGCACGTCGCGAACCCGCTTGGCCGGGTCCATCAGCTTGCGTTGCTGGTCGATGACGATCCCGCTCAGGGTCTTGGCGCGCCTGATCTTGCCGCTGTCGGGGGCGATCTCGCCGGTCAGCAGCTTGAGCAGGGTGGTCTTGCCCGCGCCATTTGGCCCGACGATGCCGATGCGGTCGCCGCGCTGGATGCGCAGGGTGAAGTCCTTGATGATCGGCCTCATCCCCTCCTCGTTAGGTGTTTGCGGAAAGGACTTGGAGACCCCCTCGGCATCGATCACGGTCTTGGTCTTCACATCGTCCTTGGCCAGCGC
>JARXKO010000061.1 GCA_030271595.1 Pseudomonadota bacterium
GGCGGCGGGCCCAACCGCATCGGGCAGGGAATCGAGTTCGATTATTGCTGCTGCCACGCGGCGTTCGCGCTTGGCCGCGACCGGGGCGAGCAGAAGGGCGCCGGCCACGAAGTGATCATGGTCAATTGCAATCCGGAGACGGTCTCGACCGACCCCGACACCTCGGACCGGCTGTATTTCGAGCCGCTGACGGCCGAAGACGTGCTCGAAATCGTCCACCGCGAGAAGGAAAAGGGGACATTGCTCGGCGTCATCGTCCAGCTTGGCGGCCAGACCCCGCTCAAGCTCGCCGCCGAGCTCCAGGCGGCGGGGGTGCCGATCCTTGGCACCTCGCCCGACAGCATCGATCTTGCCGAGGACCGCGAGCGTTTTGCCGCCTTGGTCGCGCGCCTGGGCTTGATGCAGCCGGCCAATGGCATCGCCCGGAGCCGCGACGAAGCGCTGCAGGTGGCCGAGCGCATCGGCTACCCGGTACTGCTGCGCCCCAGCTATGTGCTTGGCGGGCGCGGGATGGAGGTCGTCGACGGACCCCAGCAACTCGACCATTATATCGCCACCGCGGTCGCCGTTTCGGGCAATTCGCCGGTGCTGATCGACCGCTATCTGCGCGACGCGATCGAGGTCGACGTCGATGCGATCTGCGACGGCGAGGAGGTCGCGGTCTGCGGCGTGCTCCAGCATATCGAGGAAGCCGGGGTCCATTCGGGCGACAGCGCCTGCGCCATTCCGCCGCACAGCCTGTCGCCGGCGATCATCACCGAAATCGAGCGCCAGACTCGCGAACTTGGCCTGGCGCTCAAGGTCAAGGGGCTGATGAATATCCAGTTCGCGGTCAAGGGCAGCGATGTGTTCCTGATCGAGGTCAATCCGCGCGCCAGCCGCACGGTACCGTTCGTCGCCAAGGCCATCGGCGTGCCCATCGCCAAGTTCGCGGCGCGGGTCATGGCGGGCGAGAAATTGAGCGCGATCGGGCCGATTGACCGCGACATCGACTATATCGCGGTCAAGGGCCCGGTATTCCCCTTCGCGCGCTTCCCGGGGACCGATCCGGTACTCGGACCGGAAATGAAGAGCACCGGAGAAGTCATGGGAATCGATCGCGATTTCGACCTCGCCTTTGCCAAGGCGATGCTCGGCGCAGGGATGATCCTGCCGCAATCGGGAACCGCGTTCGTGTCGGTCAAGGACGCCGACAAGGACCATATTTTGCCAGCGGTAGAAAAACTGGTCGAGCTTGGGTTTGCGATCATCGCCACCGCCGGCACCGCGGCGTTTCTGGCCGGCAAGAATGTTCCGGTCACGGGGGTCAACAAGGTCGCCCAGGGCCGGCCGCATATCGTCGACCGGCTGCGCGACGGCGCCATCGACCTCGTGCTCAATACCACCGAAGGCTGGCAGTCGCTGAAGGACAGCCATTCGATCCGCGCCACCGCGCTGCACAAGAAGGTCCCGTACTTCACCACCGCCGCAGCGAGCCTGGCGGCGGCACGGGCGATCGAGGCGGTGCGCGGCCATGCGCTTGAAGTCGCTGCAATGCAGGACTATTATTCGCCGCAAGCACGATAAGCTTCCACACATTGTCGCCACCGTGGCGCGCGCTGTTGCGACGCGCCGGGGCGAGCTTTTGAAAAGGGATTTGACGATGGCGAGTACCGAAAAGGTGCCGATGCTGGCCGAGGGCCAGGCGCAACTCAACGCCGATCTCAAGCGGCTGAAGGCCGAGCGGCCCGAAGTGGTCGAGGCGATCGAGGTCGCGCGCGCCCACGGCGACCTCAGCGAGAATGCCGAATATCATGCGGCCAAGGAACGCCAGGGCCAGATCGAAGCGATGATCGTCGATATCGAGGATCGGCTCGCCCGCGCGATGGTCATCGACCCCAAGACCTTGTCGGGCGACAAGATCGTGTTCGGGGCAACGGTCAATCTGATCGACGAGGAGAAGAAAAAGGTCCGCTACCAATTGGTCGGCCAGACCGAAGCCGACGCCAAGGTCGGCCGGATCAGCTATAATTCGCCGCTCGGGCGGGCGCTGATCGGTCGTCAGAAGGGCGAGGAGGTCGAGGTGTCGACGCCGTCGGGCGAACGCTATTACGAGATCGCCAAGATCGAGTTCATTTGACCACCCGGGCGGACATGCTGGCGCGGGTTCCGCGGACCGCGACGGCCGCGATCAGCGCGCTCACCGCGCTGTCCTGGGCAATAACCGCACTGCTCGGCCAGGATGAAGCGGCGGCGCTGGCGTTTGGCTTCATTCCGGCGCGGTTGAGCGGGGCCGCGGTGCAGTGGGCGGCGATCCCGGCCTGGCTGACCCCGCTGAGCGCGACGCTGGTCCATTCGGGGCTGTTTCACGTGTTTTTCAACCTCCTGCTGCTGGTGTGGTGCGGACGCGCGGTCGAGCGCGTTCTCGGACCGGCGAGCCTCGTCCTGATTTACATCGTCGGCGCCTACACCGCGGCGATCGCGCAATGGGCGGTCGATCCGTTGAGCGTGACCCCGATGATCGGCGCCAGCGGGGCGATCAGCGCCGTGCTCGGCGCGTTCGCGCTCAGTTTCGGGCGGGCGCGCACGGTCACCCGCTCGCCGCGGTTCAACCGGCTGTTCAACGCCTTGTGGCTGCTGGTGGCCTGGATCCTGCTCCAGATCGCGATCGGCTGGCTCGCCGGAGGCCAGGGCTATCTGCTCGCCACCCCGGCGCATATCGGCGGGTTTGTCGCCGGGTTGCTGCTGCAGCGGCCGCTGCTGATGTGGCGCTACCGCTCGGCCTGAATCGCCTTGGGCCGGGCGATGCCGCCACTTTCGGGCTCGAGCAGGCGGTGGAGGTGGACGATGACATATTTCATCTCGGCATCGTCGACCGAGCTTTGGGCGCGGCCGCGCCACGCTTCCTCGGCCTCGGCATAGCTGTCGAACAGTCCGACCAGGTCCATCTCGTCGAGGTTGATGAAGTCGAGGCCGAGCGGATCCTTGACCCGGCCGCCGAAGACGAAGTGAAGCTTGCTCATCGGGCGCCCGCTAGCCGGAAATGCCGGTCAGTGGAAGCGCTGCTCAGCGTTTGCGCGCGGCATCGACCGCGGCGCCGGCTGACGCCTTGGCGGCATCGCCCATGCCCTGGAGCAGCGAGCGCAGGGTCTGCTCGCCTTTCTCGCGGCTGATGCCGAGCTCCTCGAGCTGTTTGGTGCCGGTTTCGCGAGCAGCGTCGGCGGCCGCCCTGGCGGTCTGCTTGACGCGTTTGGCCGTCGGACCGACGAGCTCGGTTTCCTTGTCGGTGCGGGGCAGCAAAGCGGCGATCAGCGCGCCCGCGGCAATCCCGCCGGCGAGCGCGAGCAGCGGGGCGTCGCTGAGCGACTCGCGCGCCTTCTTGCCGGCACCGGCGACATTGTCGCGCGCCTGCTCATAGCTTTCGATGGCGCGCTGACGCGCCTGGTCGGCGAAATTGCGGTCGTCGTCATGACGGGGACTCATTTACCTTCTCCACTTTTCTTCGCTCGGGTTGGGCGAGGTTTCTTGGCTGCCGGGCCGCGGGCGGCGGCCCTGGGCGTGGCAGGTTTCCTGGCTGCGGCCTTGCGGCGTTTCTTCTGGGCGCGCTTCTCACCCCAGCCGTCGACCATCTTGCCGGCCATGCCGATTAGCGGATCGCGGGCGAGGAACATGGCGATCGCGGCGGCAACGCCGGTCGCCGCGAGGGGCCGCGACTTGACCGCATCGACCGCCTCCTCGGCGAGATCGGCGCCTTTGACTTTGGCGCCCTCCCACGCTTCGCGGGCGAGGGTCCTGGGCTTCAGGCGCTCCTGGAGATCGCCAGCGGTGCCGATGAGCCGGGCGCGGGCGCGCTCGACCTCGATCCGCGCCTCGGCGACGTGTTTGTCCTCGCTCATTTGAGGCCATCCAGACGCTTGCGCGCCTGCTGGACGAGGAGAAACGCAAGTCCGGCGAAGATCATTGCGGTGACCAGCCCGGCGAGGACCGCGCCGATCACAAGATAAAGCGCGCCGAACAGGGTGAAGGCAAGCATCAGAACCGCCGCCTGAAGCAGCAGAAAGGCGCCGCCGAGCAAGCCCGCCGGCACCGCCGCGGCGCGGGCTTTCGACCCCGCCACCGCCTTGGCCAGCCCGATTTCCGCACGGGCATAGGCTTTGCCTTCATCGAGCAGCTGGTGGACCAGATCGCCGACTGGCCGCTCGTTGTCGGGATCGCCCTGTTGGGCAGGCCTGAGCATCAGTCGCGGTCGCCCGGCGTCGCCCCGAGTCCGCTCTTGATCAGGCGGGCGAGGACGAAGCCGACCACTGCCGCTCCGGCCAGCGCGATGCCCGGGCTGTTGCGGACAAAAGTGCGGGTGTCGTCGATCAGCTCGTCGGGGTTTTTCTTGCCCAATGTCCCGGCGGCCTTGTCGAGCGCGGTCGCGGCTTTGCGCGCGTAATCGCCATATTCGGCGCCGAGCCGCTCATCGATGCCGCCGGCGGTGTCGCCGACCATCTTCGAGACGTTGGTGAGCGCGTCGACGGTTCGTTCGAGCCCTTGAGCGACGAGCCCGCGCGCCTTGTCGGCAGCCTGGCCGGCGATCTTCTCGCCGCCGGTGCGCAACTTGTCGCCGACCGAATCGGCGCGGATCGAAAGCGTGTCCCTGTCGCCATCGGCGGTCTGGCCGTCGGTGACGATCGCCGGGCTGTTCTGCGGCTCGGCCACGGCCAGTTCGGTTTCATCGGGTGTCGTCGGGGTTTTTTTCACGGCCATCGCCAAATCTCCTTCTCTGTGGGCTCAACCCGGAGCACCGGGGCTTCGTTCCGCCTGCCCGCGGCGAAAGTTGCACGCTTGGGCGGGCCGGTTATGACAGCACCGCAACTCCGCAAATCATTACGCCTGCGAATGAAGGAAAGCCATGACCGCGATCGCCGACGTCCACGCCCGCCAGATTCTCGATAGCCGCGGCAACCCCACGGTCGAGGTCGACGTGACTCTGGACGATGGCAGCATGGGCCGGGCGGCGGTCCCTTCCGGGGCATCGACGGGAGCCCATGAAGCGGTCGAATTGCGCGATGGTGACAAGTCGCGCTGGGGCGGGAAGGGCGTGACCAAAGCGGTGGCCGCGGTCAACGGGCCGATCGCCGGGCTGCTGCGCGGGCTCGAGGCCGAGAACCAGGCCGGCATCGATGCCGCGATGATCGCGCTCGACGGGACCGACAACAAGAGCAAGCTCGGCGCCAATGCCATCCTCGGAGCAAGCCTGGCGACCGCCAAGGCCGCCGCCGGCGCGGCGGGCATGCCGCTCTACCTTTATGTCGGCGGAGTCGAGGCCAATTTGCTTCCAGTGCCGATGATGAACATCATCAACGGCGGCGCCCATGCCGACAATCCGCTCGATTTCCAGGAATTCATGGTCATGCCGGTGGGCGCGCCCGATTTCGCCGAAGCGCTGCGCTGCGGAGCCGAAATCTTCCACGCGCTGAAGAGCAAGTTGCACCAGCGAGGCTGGTCGACCGGGGTCGGCGACGAGGGCGGATTCGCCCCCGCCATAGCCTCGACCCGCCAGGCCCTCGATTTCATCGTCGAGGCGGTCGCGGCGGCCGGCTATTCCGCCGGCAAGGACGTGCTGATCGCGCTCGACCCCGCGGCAAGCGAGTTCTTCAAGGACGGTTCCTACATCCTGTCGGGCGAGGACAAGGTGCTGAGCCCGGACGCCATGGTCGACTATCTCGAGGCGCTGGTCGCGGACTATCCGATCGCCTCCATCGAGGACGGGCTCGCCGAGGACGATTTGGCCGGCTGGAAATTGGCGACCGAGCGAATGGGCCGTAAGGTCCAGCTGGTCGGCGACGATCTGTTCGTGACCAACGTCAAACGGCTGGCTCAGGGCATCGAGGATGGAATCGCCAATTCGATCCTGATCAAGGTCAACCAGATCGGCACCCTGACCGAGACCGTCGACGCGGTGCGGCTGGCGCAGACCTCGGGCTATACCGCGGTGATGAGCCACCGCTCGGGCGAAACCGAGGATTCGACCATCGCCGACCTCGCGGTGGCGCTGGGCTGCGGGCAGATCAAGACCGGCAGCCTGGCGCGCTCCGACCGGACGGCGAAATATAATCAGCTGCTGCGGATCGAGGAAGAGCTGGGGCCGGCCGCGCGGTACCCGGGGCGGGCGGCGCTAAAGGCTTATATCCCCGCCTGATCCACAGACTTATCCCGCATTTTTGCCCAAGCCATCCCCCAAAGCATTCTTTTTGCTTGCATGTCCGACTCCTTCGTGATTCTCTGACGTCATGGGAGGGACGACCAGGCACAGCATAAGCTTGATCCGCCGCGCGGCGATGCCGGCGCTGGTGCTGATCATCCTTGGCACCTTCGGCGGCCATGCCCTTGCCGGGCCCAACGGAATCCTCGCCTGGGGCGGCTATCACCGGGCGTTGAAGGAACGCCAGGCCGAGCTCGCCCAGATCGAGCAGGAGCGCGCCCAGTTGCGCCATCACTCGCAATTGCTCGACCCGCGCAAGGCGGACCCCGACATGGCCGACGAGCTGGTGCGCAAGGATTTGGGGCTGGTGCGGCCGGATGAAGTGATCGTCCCGCTGCAGTAGTGCGCCTGCGGAGGCCGGCGCCCGCGGCGCCCACGTTGGACATTCAGCAACGGCGTTACCAGGCTGGGTGCGAATTCGCCCCGGTTGCCGCCCGCCGCACCGCCTCCTATAGACCCGCGCTCCATGATGGATGAGGCAAAAGTGGCGCGTTCGGCTCCGAAAACTGCAACTCCGAAGGCCCCGCCCAAGCCTGCGCCGAAACCCGGCGGAGCGCCCGCCCGGCCGCCGCAGCCCGGGCCGTACAAGGCGGGCAAGGACGAACTGCTCGGCCTGTATCGCGAAATGCTGCTCATCCGCCGCTTCGAGGAGCGTGCCGGGCAATTGTACGGCCTCGGGCTGATCGGCGGCTTCTGCCACCTCTACATCGGCCAGGAAGCGGTCGCGGTCGGGCTTCAGTCGGCGCTGGCGGTCGGCAAGGACAGCGTCATCACCGGCTATCGCGACCACGGCCACATGCTCGCTTTCGGCATCGACCCCAAATTGATCATGGCCGAGCTGACCGGGCGCGAAGCCGGGATTTCGAAGGGCAAGGGCGGCTCGATGCACATGTTCAGCGTCAGCCACGGCTTCTACGGCGGCCACGGGATTGTCGGGGCGCAGGTGGCGCTCGGCACCGGCCTCGCCTTCAAGCACCATTATACCGGCGATGGCGGGGTGTGCCTGACCTATATGGGCGACGGCGCGATCAACCAGGGCCAGGTCGCCGAGGCGTTCAACATGGCGAGCCTGTGGAAGCTGCCGGTGATCTTCGCGGTCGAGAATAACCGCTATGCCATGGGCACCAGCCTGGCTCGGGCGCATTCGGAGCCCGACCTGTACAAGAAGGGCGAAAGCTTCCGCATTCCGGGCATCAGGGTCGATGGCCAGGATGTGCTTGCAGTGCGCGGGGCGGCCGAAATGGCGCTCGAGTGGACTCGCGGCGGCAAGGGACCGATCCTGATCGAGTTCATGACCTATCGCTACCGCGGCCATTCGATGAGCGACCCGGCCAAATACCGCACGCGCGAGGAAGTGCAGGACGTGCGCGAGCATAACGACCCCATCGTCCATTGCGCGACGGTCCTCGCCAAGCTCGGCGTCACTGAAGACGAGCTCAAGGAAATCGACAAGGAAATCAAGGCGGTGGTCGTCGAAGCTGCGAAGTTCGCGGAGGAAGCGCCAGAACCCGCGCCAGCCGAGTTGTACACCAACGTGCTGGTGGAGAGCTACTGATGGGGATCGAGCTCAAGATGCCCGCCTTGTCCCCGACAATGGAAGAGGGAACGCTGGCCAAATGGCTGGTCAAGGAAGGCGACAAGGTCGTGTCGGGCGACATCCTGGCCGAAATCGAAACCGACAAGGCAGTGATGGAATTCGAGGCGGTAGACGAGGGGACGATATCGAAGATCCTGGTCCCCGAGGGCACCGACGGGGTCAAGGTCGGCGCGGTGATCGCCGAAATGGCTGGCGAGGGCGAGGAAACCAGTCCCGCTCCGCAGGGTGGAGAGGCCACGCCGCAGACACCGGAACCCTCACCCCCACCCTCTCCCGAGACGGGAGAGGGTGAGGACGTCGGGTCCGCCCCACAGCAAATGCCGACCGCGGCGCGCGACCTGGTGGCCGATGTCGCCAATACCCGCGACGAGCCGGAGATGCCGGCCGGGACGCCGGTGGTGTCGATGACCGTGCGCGATGCGCTGCGCGACGCCATGGCCGAGGAAATGCGCGCCGACGAGCGGGTGCTGGTGCTGGGCGAGGAAGTCGCCGAATATCAGGGCGCGTACAAGGTGACGCAGGGGCTGTTGCAGGAATTCGG
>JARXKO010000062.1 GCA_030271595.1 Pseudomonadota bacterium
ATCGAGGCGTGGCTGTCGATATCGAGGATGATGTAATCATCCTTGCCGGCGATGGTCGAGATGATCCCGAGATTGGCCTGGTAGCCGGTCGAAAAGACCATCGCATGGTCCATCGCGTAGAAGGTCTTGAGCGCCTCCTCGCACGCCTTGTGGCCGGCGTAGGTGCCGTTGAGCACCCGGCTTCCGGTGGTGCCCGAGCCATAATCGTCGAGCGCCTTCTTGCCCGCGGCGATGACGTCGGGGTCGAAGGTCATGCCCATGTAATTATAGGTGCCGAGCAGGGTCACGCGCTGGCCGTTGCAAATTGCTACGGTCGGGCTTTCGACCCGCTCCATGACGAGGCCGAACGGGTCGGTCATGCCGGTATCGAGAAGCGCTGCGCGCTGCTCGATCAGGGGATCGAACTTGGCGAGGAGGTCGCTCACTTCAGGCCTTGGCGAGCTTCTCGATGGCATCGACCAGCTGGCCGACAGTCTCGATCTCCGCCTGCATGTTCATGCTGATGAGGACGTCGAATTCATCTTCGATGTTGGCGACGAAATCGAGCACTGTCAGGCTGTCCCACTCAAGGTCCTGGGCGAAGCGCGTGGCCTCGTCGACGGCGATGCCCTTCTTGTTGAAGGGTTCGATCTGGGCGAGGATCGTGGCGAGTATCTGTTGGCGGTCTGACATGACCAAGCGTTAGTCGCGGCAATTTGGGGCCGCAATAGGGCGATTTAGAGCCAGCCTTGCGCGGAATACCAGCGCGCGGTGTCGACCAGCCCGGCCGCGGTCGGGATCGACGGCCCCCACAAGCCAGGCGGCGGGGCGCTGGCCGGATCGACGACCCAGTCGCGGTGGGCGAAATAGGCCGCCCGGTCGAGCGTCAGCCGCGCCTTGTCGCCGCGCACCAGCCGGTCGGCGCGGGCGGCGAGGCGAAGCGCGGCTTCGGGGGCGCTGATCACCAGCGGCCGCCTGCCGACCGCCTGGCCCAAGGCGGCGGCGAATTCCTTATGGGTCCAGCCGGCTGCGCGGCCGTCATCGGGCTCGAATATGGCCTTGGCCGGCGCGGCCTCGTCGACCAAAGCGATCAAAAGCGCGGCAAGGTCATCGACATGAAGCAGCGAAAAGCGCCCCGGCGGCGGCATCAGCATCAGGCCGGTCCGCGCCATCTTGAACAGTTCGAGCGTCTCGCGGTCGCCGGGGCCATAAACCGCCGGCGGGCGGACGATGACCCAGTCGAGCCCGCTGGTTTCGACCAACGCCTCGCCTTTGGCCTTGGAGGCGCCGTACATCGATAGCCCTGGCTCGCGCGCGGCGAGCGAGGAGACGTGGACGAAGCGCCGCACCCCGCCGGCGGTTGCCGCCGCGAGCATCGCCAACGTGCCGGTGGCATTGCCCTGATCGAAGGCGTCTCGGGTCGGGGCGTTGAGCACCCCCGCGACGTGGATGATTGCGTCGGCGCCGGTGGCGAGGCGGCGGAGCGGGTCGCGATCCTCGAGGCTTCCGGCGACCCAGGTGACTCCGGCGCGCGGCGCCTGATCGCGGCGGGTCAGAGCGGCGACCTCATGCCCCGCGGCGAGCGCGGCCTCGATCAGATGGGCGCCCACAAACCCCGTTCCGCCGGTGATCGCAATTCTCAAGCCGGGGCCCTCATAATGGCGACCAGTCCTTGCCGGCGCCGCCGTCGTCGCGCGCCTCGCGCCCGGCACCGCCGAGCTTTTCGACCAACGCGTCGAGCAACGGCCCAATCCCTTCGCCGAGCGGGGCCGAGATCGGGAAGACCGGTGCTCCGGAGGCCTTGGCAAGCGCTTTGGACGCTTTGGCGAGGACCTTGGAATCGACCAGATCGGAGCGGCTCAGCGCGACAATCTCGCTCTTGGCGTCGAGACCGGCGCCATAAGCGGCAAGCTCACCGCGGACGATTTCATACGCCTCCACCGGGTCCTTCAAATCGGCGTCGACCAGGTGCAGCAAGATGCGGGTGCGCTCGACATGGCCGAGAAAGCGGTCGCCGACCCCGGCGCCTTCGGCCGCGCCCTCGATCAGTCCGGGGATGTCGGCGACGACGAACTCGCGGCCCTTATGGCGGACCACGCCCAATTGCGGGTTGAGCGTGGTGAAGGGATAATCGCCGACCTTGGCGTGGGCGTTGGTGACAGCGTTGAGGAAGGTCGATTTGCCGGCATTGGGCAGGCCGACAATGCCGACGTCGGCGAGCAGCTTGAGCCGCAGCCAGACCCACATTTCCTCGCCCGGGATGCCGGTCTGGTGCTGGCGCGGGGCGCGGTTGGTGGAGGTTTTGTAGCTGGCGTTGCCGCGCCCGCCCATGCCGCCGCGAAGGAAGATGATGCGCTGGCCCTCCTCGGTCAGATCGGCGAGGATTGTTCGATCCTCGTCATCGGCCAGGACCTGGGTTCCAATCGGCACCTTGATGACCAGATCATCGCCGCCGGCGCCGGTGCGGTTGGCGCCCGATCCGCCCTTGCCGCGCGCGGCGCGGAAATGCTGGGTGTAGCGAAAGTCGATCAGGGTGTTGAGCCCGGCCACGGCCTCGAAGATGACGTCGGCGCCGGCGCCGCCATTGCCGCCGTCGGGCCCGCCGAACTCGACGAACTTTTCGCGCCGGAAGCTGACCGCCCCGGGGCCGCCCGCGCCCGAACGGATATAGATTTTGGCCTGGTCGAGAAAATGCATTGGCGCGCCTTAGGCCATGGGGCCGCCATGCGCCACGGGTGGGACCGAACACAGGGGGCGTTGAAGGTGAAGCGGGCGCGGTCTGGAAAAGCGGGGCCGATCATCCTACCGGTCGCAAAAGGGGCGGGACGAATGGCGATTGCGAACCTACTATCCGATCGGCGTGGCGTGTGGATTTTCCCCCTCGGCGTGATCCTGGTCACCATCGGAGTGCTGATGCACGGCCCGATGTTCCTGATGGGCCGTCACACCCACTTCGTGCTCACTGGCATGCCGATCGGGTGGGATATGGTTGTGGGGATGGTGGCGATTGTCGGCGGTTGCTGCATCGCGGCTTACGGACTGTTGCCCCGGGATATTGCCGGTCACCTTGCGGCGCAGAACCAAATCGCCGTGTCGCCGCCCGAAACCGCGCCGTTGGGGCCGGCACATTGGCGGTTGATGGCGGTCCTTGTGATTGCGCTCGTCATCGACATCATGAAGCCGGCGACGCTCGGCTTCACGCTCCCCGGGATGACGAGCGAGTATCATGTCACCAGGGCAATCGTGTCCTCGCTTCCCTTTTCGGCGCTGGCGGGAACGGCGATCGGCTCAGTCATCTGGGGCGCGCTAGCGGATCTCTATGGTCGCAAGGCAACCATCCTGCTGTCCGCCGTGATGTTCGTCGGAACCTCGATCTGCGGGGCGATGCCGTCCTTGTGGTGGAATGTCGGCATGTGTTTCATGATGGGCATCGCGGCCGGCGGGATGCTTCCGGTGACCTACGCGTTGCTCGCCGAGATGATGCCCAGCCGTCACCGGGGATGGAGCCTGGTTCTGGTCGGCGGGCTCGGCGCCGCGGGCGGATATTTCGCCGCGAGCACGTTGTCGGCGATCCTCCAGCCGCTGTTTGGCTGGCGTATCTTGTGGATTCTCAACCTGCCGACGGGATTGACCCTTGTGCTGCTCGGCGTCTTCATTCCGGAGTCGGCCAAGTTCCTGCTCGCGCATGGCCGGCGCGAAGAGGCGCGCGCGGTCATGGCGCGCTTTGGATCGGAGGCGCACCGGGTATCGGTCGCGGCGGAGGGCGGCAGGCCGCGCGGCCCGTCGGCTGCCCTTACCGATCGAGCGCATTTCGGGAAGCTGTTCGCACTCGGTCTCGCCGCGATCTGCTTCAGCCTGATCAATTTCGGATTGCTGTTGTGGCTGCCGGCGGACCTCGTGGCCAAGGGCTATAGCGTGAGCCTGTCGAGCAAGTTGCTCGCAGAATCGGCGCTTATTGCCTTTCCGACGATCTTTGCAGTCGCTTATCTGTACAGCGTGTGGAGCACCAAATGGGCGCTCGCCGCGTCGCTGGTCATGACTCTTCTGGGTTTGGCCGGAGTCCTCCGGCTCGAAATCGACGGGGCGGGCAGCCCGGTTCTGCCCGTCGCGATGCTGATTATCGGCGCCAATGCGCTCATCGCGATGCTTCTGCCCTATACCGCCGAGAGCTTCCCGTTGCGCATCCGTGGACGGACCACCGGGACGGTGGCGGCATGCACCAAGGCCGGTGGAATGATCGCCCAGCTGCTCGCCATGCTCGCGCTCGTGCCATCGCTGGCGCTTGTCGCAGTCATCATCATGGTCCCGACCGGGGCGGCAATCCTGTTGCTGGCGTTGTTCGGCAAGGAAACGCGCGGGCGCGATCTTCGGGATCTCGACCCCGACGGCCATACGTTTGCGGCAACAGGCATTTGATCGCACGCGGTGCTCGATGCGATCGACACCGATCGGGTTCAGTTCCGCAAAAAGATGTTCGCTTTCCACCGATTGAAGGCGTCAGCCCGCTTGCTGAATGCGCTTGAAAGGCGCGCTGCGGCTGCTAGCACCGCGGCAACCGGGTTGGAGGGGACTTAGCTTTGCGCCAGTTCATGTTTGTGCCGTTTCTCGCGTTGGCCGCATGCGCGACCGTTGGTCCGCGGGGCACTGTTCCTCCCCCAATCCGGACCGCCGCGCGGGCCGCCGGCCAATCCACGCCCTCAAACTTGACCGACGCGTCGACGGTAAAATGGACGAGGCTCTATTGCACGCCCGACAACGAGAGCCACTTCGAGACCATGTCTTCAGCGCTTGAACAGATTAATTTCGCACCCCCCGCGTCGCCGATCTTCATCGGCGGAGGCGGCCCGGCGAGCAAGGTCGTCTTCGGCGGTTTCGAACAGAACTGGGGCGCGGCCGATGTCCAATCCGGCAAGACCCATCCCACACCGGTCGTGCAATGGATTACCCTATTGGCAGGTAAAATGGTCCTGAGATCGACGGACGGGGATTCGCGGACGATTGGCCCGGGGGACATCATGCACCTCGAAGATAGCGCACCGTGCCGCGGGCACATCACCCAAAACCTGGCGCCCGGCGCAACCTTTCTGGAGTTCGTTCAATAGCATCGGTCGCACTTGCCGAGTGTCCGCTGTCTACCCGCTGCGGGGGTTTCGCGCAGGCTTCGCCCTTGTCCAGCCGCTAACCGACCACTTTCTTCCCCGCCAATACCGCGATGACCTGCTGCGCGGCGATGTCGCGGGCGGCGGAGCGGGGGAGGCCGCAAGCGCGGGCGACCTCGGCGCCGACCAGGCTGTCGCCAATGGCCAAGAGGACGAGGCCGAGCGTGGCCTGGTCGAGCGGGCGTTCATCGCCGGGCGAGCTGATGTCGCGAACGACCTCGGCGATGGCGTCGGCGACCGGCTCGAGCGCCTCGTTCTGGCGGGTCAGCATGACCCACGCCATCAGCTCGCCGACGCGCTGCTGGTCGAACGCGTCGAACATGCCCTCGATGACGTCGCGCATGCCGACTTCGCCGCGGCGCATGCGGCTGATGGTGTCGGTGATCGAGGCCGCGACCTGGTGCGCGATTTCATCGGCCAGCGCGCGGTGGAGCCCGGCGACGCTTCCGAAATGGTGGAGCAAATTGGCGTGGGTGCGGCCGATCCGCGTCGCCACCGCCTTCAATGTAATCGCCGCCACGCCGTCGCTGCGCAGCAGGTCGCGCGCGGCGGCGATGGCTGCGGCGCGGCTTTCCTGGGGCGACAGACGCCGTCTGGCCGGAGGAGCTATTGACATCTATGTCAGCAAGTTCGACTTCATGGTACTGATGCTTTGGAGTTCATCGATGGCGCATGCAACCATTAGCCCCGCGGGCCTGACCATTACCCCGCGCGACCGCCGCTTCGGCCGCGGTCAGGCGACCCCGCGCTGGTGGCACGGCGGCGACCCGTATGCGACCGCATTGTACAACGCTTTGTCGGCGACCTTCCCCATCGGCGAGGCGTTTTTCGTCGAGAGCGTACGCGCGTTCCGCGACGGCGCCGATCCGCAGCTGGCCGAGGACATCGCCAATTTCACCACCCAGGAAGTGGTCCACAGCCGCGAGCATCTCGCCTTCAACCGCCGCGCCGCCGAGTCGGGCTACGATCTGACGCCGCTCGAGGAGCGGGTGCGGCAGCGGCTTGCGCTGACCCGATCGCGGCCGCCGATCGTCAGTCTTGCGGCGACCATGGCGCTCGAGCATTTCACCGCCATCCTCGCTCACGAGCTGCTGGCCGACCCCAGGCACCTCGCTGGCGCCGATCCGGCGACTGCGGACCTGTGGCGGTGGCATGCGGCCGAGGAAATCGAGCATAAGGGGGTCGCCTTCGATACCTGGCTCCACGCCACGCGCGGCTGGCCGCGTTTCAAGCGGTGGAAGGTCAAGGCCAAGGTGATGCTGCTGATCACCCGCAACTTCCTCGTCGATCGCACCGCGGGCGCGATCGAGCTGCTTCGCCAGGACGGGATCACCGGACTTCGCGCGTGGGCCGGCCTGTTGTGGTCGATGTGGGTGGCACCGGGGATGCTGCGCAAGATTTTCAGCGCCTGGGCGGCCTTTTTCATGCCGCGGTTCCACCCGTGGAACCACGACGACAGCGCTTTGATCGCAAATTATGAAGCCCAGGTTCCGGCAACCGCAGCGCCCGAGCGCACCGTCCGGCGCTCCCACGCCGCCTGAAACTCAGAAGCGGTCGAGGAGGCGGTCGACGGTATCCTCGGCGGATTTCCGCTTGGCCTTGGTGGCCTTGCCCTTGCCGCGAGTGGCGTCGGTTTTCGCCTGTTTTTCGAGGGCGGAGCGGATGAGTTCGATCTGCCGGTCGCTCAAATGCTCGATGCCGATGAATTGGTTGCGGGCATCGCCGACCGCGCGCAACAGCTCGTCGAGCTTGGCCTGGATCGCGCCGCCGTCGCGGTTCTGGCTGTTCTGGATCAGGAACACCATCAGGAAGGTGATGATCGTCGTCCCGGTATTGATGATCAGCTGCCAGGTGTTCGAATAATCGAAGATCGGTCCGGTCACCGCCCACACGGCGATCACTCCAAGCGCGGTCAGAAATGCCAGAGGCTGGCCGGCGGCGGCCGAAATCGCCGACGAAATGCGGGTGAAAAAACGATCCATTGGCCTGCAACGCCTTTGTGCCGGGATGGTGCCATGAACCGTCATTGCATCCACTTCACGCCGCCAGCGCTTCGTCCACCTCGCTCTCCACCTCGGCCAAGAGGTCGAGCCGCATCAGCCGCGCCGGCGAGTCGGTCTCGCGGGCACAGCTGAAGCGGGGAGCGATGAGCCCGGTCGCGGCGAAGCCGAGCTTTTCGAGCACCCGGCCCGAGGCGGGATTGTCGATGAAGTGCGCGCCCTCGAGGCGCTTGAGGCCAAGCGTACGGGCGATGTCGACCAGCGCCGTGCAAGCCTCGGTCGCAATGCCGCGGCCCCAACTGTCGCGGGTCACCCAATAGCCCATCTCGACTGCTCCCGAGGCCCGCCGGCCAAGGCCGCAGGCACCGACCAGCCGGGGCGGGCCGCCGCTGCGCTCGAAGATCACAAGCGTCGGCAGGATGGGGTCGCGCGGGGTCGCCAGAAAGGCTTCGGCGTCGCGCATGCGATAGGGCCACGGAGCGCTCGCCAGATGGCGGACGATGGCGATATCGGCGATCGCGGCGGCAAGTGCCGGCGCATCCTCGGCAAATCCGGGCCTCAACAGCAATCTTGGCGTTCTCGCGAACATCTCCCAACTCCCTCGAGCGCGCCCCTAAGGGCGGCGCGTTACAGTTTCGGGAGAAGGATAAAGAAAAGGGGGCTGCCCTTTGCGGGGCGCCCCCTTCTCCCTTGTTGGTCTGATCCTAAGTGGATCACATCCAGGCCGCCCCTTGTGGGAACGGACCCGTTATGACCGTTCCTATTTTGCTTCGTTCGCCGGCATAATATGGACGTACTTTCGGCCCAATTTGCCATCGCGAAACGCGACTTGACCGTCGGTCAATGCAAACAAGGTGTGATCCTTGCCCATGCCGACGTTCGAACCGGGGTGCCACTTGGTGCCGCGCTGACGCACGATGATGTTGCCGGCGCGAGCGGTTTCGCTGCCGAACTTCTTGACGCCGAGGCGCTTGCTTTCACTGTCGCGGCCGTTGCGTGACGATCCGCCTGCTTTTTTATGTGCCATGATTACTTCTTCTTCGGAGACTTCTTGGCCGCGGCCTTAGCAGGTGCAGCATTTTTTGTCGCGGGCTTTTTTGCAGCCTTGGGCTCGGCGGCCTTGGCCGGAGCCTTGGCTGCGGCCTTTGGAGCGGGCTTGG
>JARXKO010000063.1 GCA_030271595.1 Pseudomonadota bacterium
CAGGCTGTTGGCGACACGGTGTTCCATTTCCTGGAGCAGCACCTGCTTCTGGCGGAGCAATTCCTCGGTGCGGTCGAGCAAATCCTGCTTTTCGCGTTCGACCAGGCGGCGCTCGGTGACGTCGCTGAAGGCCAAGAGGATGGTCGCATTGGGACTGTCGTCGTAAATCACCTTGCGGGCATTGAGCAGCATCGACTTGCGGCCAAGACCGGGGAAATCATGTTCGACCTCGAACCCGTCCATCGCGGTCCGTTCGGGGATGATCGTTTCGAGCAGCAGCCGGAGCGCCGGAATGTCCCACTGGCCGTCCCCCAAATCGTAGAGCAGGCAGCCGTGGGTCTGTTCGGGATCGACCTTGAAGGCCGCGTAAAAGGAGCGGCTCGCGGCGAGCACCCGAAGCTGCCCGTCGAGCACCAGGAAGGGTTCGGGGATAGTATTGACGATCGCCTGGGCGAGGATCTGCGCGTCGAGGATGTTGTCGGGAGGACTCAGCATGTGCCGGCTGGATTTTTCCTGTTGCGCGGGGATGGGTGGAAAACGCCTGCGCCCTGCGGCAGACCATAGACTAGCTACGGGCCGCTGTCTCGCCTCGCGCGGCCGGTCCGCCAGCCGGCGGCCGGGGCCTTGAGCTTCCTTCCCGCCGCGACCCTGCTAAAGCCTTGGGCCAATGCCCGATGCCGCTCCGCCCAACGCCCAGCCCCACCTCTATCTCGTCGACGGGTCGAGCTACATCTTTCGCGCCTATCACCGGCTGCCGCCGCTGACCAACAAGCATGGCCAGCCGGCGGGCGCGGTCTATGGCTATACCACCATGCTGTGGAAGCTTGCCGGCGACCTCAACCGAGCGGACGGCCCGACCCATATGGCGGTCATCCTCGATGCCTCCGAACATACGTTCCGCAACGAGATGTACGACCAGTATAAGGCGCACCGCCCGCCGCCGCCCGAAGACCTGGTCCCGCAATTCCCGATGATCCGCACCGCCACCCGCGCTTTCTCGATCCCGTGCATCGAGGAAGCGGGGCTTGAGGCCGACGACATCATCGCCTGCTATGTCACCGCCGCCAAAGCGGCGGGCTGGAAAACGACCATCGTCAGCTCCGACAAGGACCTCATGCAATTGGTCGAGGACGGGTCGGTCGACATGCTCGACACGATGAACGACCGCCGCATCGACCGCGCCTACGTGCTCGAAAAGTTCGGGGTGCCGCCGGAAAAGGTCGGCGACGTGCTGGCGCTGATGGGCGACAGCGTCGACAATGTGCCAGGCGTTCCGGGGATCGGTCCCAAGACCGCAAGTCAGTTGATCCAAACCTATGGCGACCTCGAGACCGTGCTCGCGAGCACCGACGAGATCACCAAGCCCAAGCTCAAACAGAACCTCATCGACCATGCCGGCAATGCGCGATTGAGCCGGGAGCTGGTGCGGCTGGTGTGCGATTCGGCACTGCCCGAGCCGCTCGAGGGGCTGGCGCTGACCAATATTCCCGACGCGCCGCTGCGCGTTTTCCTCGAGGACCAGGGGTTCAAGTCGCTGCTGACGCGGCTCGATGGCGGGAGCGGCGCGAGCGGCGGTGGCGGGCGCAGCAGCAGCGGCGGCGGCTACAACAGCACGATGGCGGCGATGGCGCCCAAGGCGGCACCGGCGCCAGAGGCGATCACCATCGACCGCTCGGCCTATGAAGCGGTGACCAGCATCGATGCGCTCGACCGCTGGATCGCCGAGGCGCGACGCACCGGCTTTGTCGCTGTCGACACCGAAACCGACTGCATCGACTGCATCGTCGCCAAATTGGTCGGGGTCAGCCTGGCGACCGCGCCGGGCAAGGCCTGCTACATCCCGATCGGCCATGTCGGCGCCGATTTGCTGTCGGACGCGCCGAGCCAGCTTCCCGCCGCCGAGATCATGCCGCGGCTCAAGGCGCTGCTCGAAGATCCGGCGGTGCTCAAGATTGGCCACAACCTCAAATACGACTGGGTGATGTTCGCCAAAGCAGGGATCGAGGTCGCGCCGTACGACGACACGCTGGTGATGAGCTTCGACCTTGATGCGGGGCTTCACGGTCACGGCATGGACGAACTGGCCAAGCTCCATTTCGAGCATGAGTGCATCCCGTTCAAGCAAGTGTGCGGGGCCGGCGCCAAGCAGATCACCTTCGACAAGGTGCCGTTGAAGGAAGCGACCGAATATGCCGCCGAGGATGCGGACATCACGCTGCGGCTGTGGCTCCGGCTCAAGCCGCGGCTTGCGGCCGACAATGTCACCCGGGTCTATGAGCGGGTCGACCGGCCGCTGGTCGCCGCGATCGGGCGGATGGAGCAGCGCGGAGTCAAGATCGACCGCGCTTACCTGGCCAAGCTGTCGGCCGATTTCGCGGTCGAGATCACGCGGCTCGAGGAGCAGGTCTATGCTGCCGCGTGCGGGCCGTTCACGATCGGATCGCCGCAGCAATTGGGCGAGGTGCTGTACGGCCGGCTCGGCCTCAAGGGCGGGCGCAAGGGCAAGAGCGGGCTCTATTCGACCGACGTCAACGAACTTGAGCGGCTCGCCGGCGAAGGCGTCGATTGCGCGCGGCTGGTGCTCGAATGGCGCCAGCTGTCGAAGCTTCGATCGACCTATACCGAGGCGTTGCAGGCGCAGATCAACCCCGAGACCAGGCGCGTCCACACCAGCTTCAGCCTGTCGGGCGCGCAGACCGGGCGGTTGAGTTCGAACGACCCCAATTTGCAGAACATCCCGATCCGCACCGAGCTTGGGCGCAAGATCCGCGATGCCTTCGTCGCCGAGCCCGGCCATGTGCTGATGAGCGCCGATTACAGCCAGATCGAGCTGAGGCTGGCAGCGCACATGGCCGACGTCCCGCAATTGAAGGAAGCATTCCGCGCCGGTGCCGACATCCACAATATGACCGCCGAGGAATTGTTCGGATCGGCCGACCGCGACAACCGGGGCAAGGCCAAGACCGTCAATTTTGCCATCCTTTACGGGATTTCGGCGTGGGGACTGGCGGGGCGGCTGGGCGTCGCGAAGGAGGAAGGCCAGGCGATCATCGCGCGCTATTTCGAACGCTTTCCAGGCATCCGCAATTACATGGACGAGACGCTGCAATTCGTCCGCGAACACGGCTTCACCCGCACCCTGTTCGGGCGCAAGACCCACTTCCCCAACATTCGCGCGAGCAATCCCAACCACCGCGCCGGGGCCGAGCGGGCAGCGATCAACGCACCAATCCAGGGCACCAGCGCCGACCTCATCAAGCGGGCGATGGCGCGGATGGACGGGGCGCTTGCCGAGGCTGGCCTGGGCGACGTGCGGATGCTGCTCCAGGTCCACGACGAGCTGGTGTTCGAGGTTCCCCAAGGCCGCGAGGAAGAGGCCGCGGCGGTGGTGCGCAAGGTCATGAGCGAGGCCGCCGCGCCGGCGCTCCAGCTCGACGTCCCGCTCGATGTCGATGTCGGCTGGGGCGAGCATTGGGGCGCTGCGCATTGAACGACGAACGGGGAGCCGACCATATTCCCACCCCCCAGCCCCCGCCCGCGGGCGGAAGGGGCAGCGATGACGCGCCCGACGCGGACATGGCGACGCTGGCCCGGGGCGGACGCCTCAACGCGTTCGGATTCGTGCTGCGGCTCGCGGCGCGACTGCCGTTCCTGTTCATCGCCGGACGGATTTATGGCGCGGCCGAACTCGGCCGCTTCGCTTATGCGGTGCTGACGGTCGAGTTCGCGGCGCAATTGTCGGCGATCGGGCTGCGCCGCGGCCTCGCCCAATTGCTCGCCGATGCCAAGAAGCCCGAAGCGTGCATCGTCGCCGACGCGATGCTGGTGGCGGGAATCGGATCGGTGCTGTTCATGGCCATCCTCATCGTCTTTCCCAAAGCGATGTACCCGACCACCGCGGTCACCGGCATGGACCATTGGCTGGCGATCACGGTCATCGCCATCGCCTGGACCGATGTCGCGCTCGCGGCGTTGGCATACCAGCACGACGTCACCTCGACGGTGCGCGCGCGCTCGATCATCGAGCCGTGGACGATCAGCATCGTCGCCTTCGCCTGGTCGTACGTCTCGCTTCGCGACGGGCTGATCGTCTCCTACGTCTTCTCGATGGTCGCGGCCTTGCTCGCGGCGCTGATCCCGCTGGTGCGATGTTACGGCATCCCGCACGGCTGGCGGCCCGATCTCGGCACTGCATGGCGGACCGCACGCCGCAACGTTCCGCTGGCCGCCGCAGATGCGGTAGAATGGGCATCGCGCCGCGTCGATCTGGCGGTGCTCGGCGCATTCATGCCCGCCGCGTTCGTCGGCATTTATTATGTCGCCCAGCAGGTCGCGACTTTGCCCGCCAAGTTGAAGACCAGCTTCGAACCCGTGCTCGGCCCGGCGATCGCGCGGCGCATCGCGGCCGGGGACCTGCCCGCGGTCGCGGCGCAGGTGCGCCAGGTGACCTACTGGATTATCGCCGCCCAGGCGGGGATCGCGCTGGCGCTCGCAATCCCCGGACGCGCCGTCATGGCACTGGTCGGATCGGGCTTCACCGGCGGCACCGCGACACTCGGGTTCCTGCTCGCTGCCGAGGTCATCGCCGCGGCCGCGGTGGTCAGCGAAGCGGCGCTGATCTACGTCGCGCGCGGCACCAATATGGTCATCAGCCTGATCATGCTGGCGATGGAGGCGGCGCTGGGCGTGGCGCTGATGCTGATCATGCGCGGCTGGGGCTGGCCGCAGACATGGCAGGCGACTGGCCCCGCGATCGGCCTGTGCGTGGCTTTGGCTTTCGCCTCGATCGTCAAGACGCAATTGCTGCGCCGCAAGCTGGGGCAGCCGGTGTCGGGGTGGCGCTGGTCGATCCTCGGCGCGGCGCTGGCCGGGGTCGCGGTCGGCGTTCCGATCCGCCTGTTCCTGCCGCAGGAACTGCAGCTGGTGGTCGGCGTGCCGGCAATCCTCGTCGCCTTCGGGACGGTGTTGTGGACACGCGGCTTTGGCCCCGAGGACCGCGAATTGTTCAGGCTGCGCAAAGACGAGGTCGCCGATCTACGCGCCGCCGAAGCCCGCGACCAGGTCGCGGACGACATCGTCTGAGCGCGCGAAGGAGCGGACCATGAACGACCCAATCGCCGGCACGGACCGGGCGTCGCAATTCCCCACTGTCGATCCGGCGACCGGCGCAGCGGGCAAGACCTACACGGGCCACAGCACGGCCGAGGCGTTGGCGATCGCCGGTTCGACCCGCGCGGCATTTCTGCAATGGCGCCGGACCGGTTTCGCCGAGCGCTCGAAGATCGTGCGCAAGGCCGGCGCGCTCCTCCGCCAGCGCGCGGACGAGCTGGTCGGACTGATGACCCGCGAAATGGGCAAGACCGTTTCCGAAGGCCGGGCCGAGGTCGAGAAATGCGCCGTCCACTGCGACTGGTTCGCCGACCACGCCGAAGGCTATCTGACCAACGAGCCAGTCGACCTCGGCGGGCCCGAGGCCTTCGTCACCTTCTTGCCCGTCGGCGTCGTGTTCGCGATCATGCCGTGGAATTTCCCCTTGTGGCAGGTGATCCGCTTCGCCGCACCGGCGTTGATGGCGGGCAATGGCGCGCTGCTCAAGCACGCCAGCACCGTGCCCGGCTGCGCGCTTGCGATCGAGGATATATTCCGCGCCGCCGGCACGCCCGAAGATCTGTTCCGAACCCTCCTCCTGACCCCCGAGCAGGCGGCGGCGGTCATCACCGATCGCAATGTCGCGGCAGTCACGCTGACGGGCAGCGTCCGCGCCGGCAAAGCGGTCGCCGCGACCGCCGGCGGGGTGCTCAAGAAATGCGTGCTCGAGCTTGGCGGGTCCGACCCCTATCTGATCCTCGACGATGCCGATGTCGGCGCGGCCGCGGCGGTGTGCGCCAAGGCGCGGATGGTCAATGGCGGACAAAGTTGCATCGCCGGCAAGCGCTTCATCGTCGTCGCCGCGCTCGCCGCTGCATTCGAAACCGCCATGGTCGAGGCGATGGCCGGCTTCAGCATGGGCGACCCGCTCAAACCCGACACCCGATTCGGGCCGCTGGAGAGCGTCAAGGCGCGCGACATGATCCACGACCAGGTCATCAGGAGCGTCGCCGGCGGCGCCAAATTATTGCTCGGCGGGGCCGTCCCCGACCGCCCCGGCGCGTGGTATCCGGCGACCGTTCTGACCAACGTCACCGCGGGCCAGCCGGCGCACGACGAGGAAATCTTCGGGCCGGTCGCGGCGATCATCAGCGCGCGCGACGAAGCCGATGCCATTCGCATCGCCAATGATAGCGAATTCGGTCTGGGCTCGGGCGTGCTTACCGCCGACCTCGACCGTGGCCGCCGGATCGCGGCGGAGGAGCTCGAGGCCGGAATGAGCTTCGTCAACGACAACGTGCGATCGGATTCGCGAATGCCGTTCGGCGGGATCAAGCAGTCGGGCTATGGCCGCGAATGCGCCGCCTTCGGGATTCGCGAATTCACCAACATCAAGACGGTCTACGTCAGCCCGCAGGCCAAGCCCGCGGCGGCAGCGGCGGCCCAGACCAAGGTGGAGTGACGGGCCGCTCGACGGCGGCCGCCGCGGCCTCAGTCCTTGTCGCCGGTTACCTCGAGCGCACCAACATCGCCGGTGAACCGGGTCCCGACCAGCCCGCGGGCAAGCGCCGCCGCACGGCCGCCGGCGGGCAGCGCATCGCGATCAAACTCGACCCGGGCAATGGTCAGCGCAGGCATGCTCGCCGCCTTGAGCGTCGCATTGAACGCCGCCACGTCGCCGGCCTGGAGCGTCGCCCATTGCCCTTCGACATCTTTCAATTCCCGGTCGAGCGCGTCGATCCGCGCCAGCTGATAGGGCGTCGGCCGGTCTTCGACCGAGTTGATGGCGCCGTAGATTTCATCGACATGCTCGCGCAGCCGCTCCTCGCCGGTGATGGCGCCGCCTTCCTTGGTCGCGACAATCTCCTTGCGCAGCGCATCGGCCTTGGCCGCGAGCTGGGTAGCGGCGGCCTTGACCGCAGGCGGAGTCGCGGCCGCGGCGGCAAGCGCACCGGCCTGTTCGCGGACGCCGTTGATCTGCGCCGCCGCGGTGCTCATGCGGACGAACATCCCCTTGATCCGTTCGGCCGCAGCGAATTGCGCCTGGCGGTCGGCGACCGAGAAGGTCGCGCGCTTATCGAGCGTAATCGTCATCGGCGCGGTCACCACCTGCCCGGCGTTGGTCAATCGAACGGTATACTGGCCCGGCAAGACGCGTTCGCCAGTGGCCGAATTGCCGGCGAAGCTGGCGGCCGGCGGAACCACCGGCGCCTTGGTCTTCATCGACCAGGCGACGCGGTTGAGCCCGCGCCGCTTGGACGCCGGCAATTCGTCGACCACATTGCCTTGGGCATCGAGGATCTCGAGCTTCATCCGCCCGATGACGTGGCGCGCTTTCTGATAATAAGTGATGATCGCGCCATCGACCGGGTTCTCGCCGGCATAAGCGGCATCGCCTTCGGCCCAGCCGCCATTCGACTGGATGCGTTGCTGCACCGGCGGCCCAGGAAGCAGCGCCACCGGGCTTGACAGCACCGCCGCGCTCAACTGGCGCAGCGGGCTGATATCGTCGACCACCCAGATGCCGCGGCCATGCGTGGCGATGACCATGTCGTCGGTCGCCGGCTGAAGCGCGATGTCGCGCACGGCCACCCCGTCGGGCCAGTTGTTGGGCTTGAACTGGGCCCAGCTCTGGCCGGCGTTGAGGCTGAAGAACAGGCCGAATTCGGTGCCCAGGAAAAGGATGTTCGGGTTGGCCCGATCCTCCTTGATGACATGGGCATAGCCGCGCACGCCGGGGGTGCCGGGGCCGACGATCCGCTGCCACGTCCGCCCGTAATCGCCGGTGCGGTAGAGGTAGGGCTGCATGTCGCCCATCATGTGGCGGTCGTCGGTGACGTAGGCCACCGCCGGGTTGAAGCGGCTGGCCTCGACCCAGCTGATCCAATTGCCCGCCGGCATTCCGAGATTGGCGGTGACGTTCGACCAGCCAAGCCCGCCGTCGCGGGTCAGCTGGACATTGCCATCGTCCGTCCCGGCCCAGATCTGGCCTGGGGCGAGCGGGCTTTCCGAGATCGAATAGATGGTGGTGTTCATCTCGGCCGATGAATTGTCGACCGTGATCCCGCCCGATTCCTCCTGGCGTTGGCGAGCGGGGTCGTTGGTCGTCAGATCGGGCGAAATCCGGTCCCAGCTGGTGCCGTGATCGCGGCTTCGGAAGAGGAATTGCGAGCCGATGTAGATCGTGCC
>JARXKO010000064.1:0-5079 GCA_030271595.1 Pseudomonadota bacterium
GCGAAGTCGACGTGGCCGGGGGTGTCCATCAGATTGAGTTCGTAGGTTTCGCCGTCGGCAGCCTTCCAGTTGAGGCGCACGGACTGGGCCTTGATGGTGATTCCGCGTTCGCGCTCGATGTCCATATTGTCGAGCACCTGGGCGTTGCCGGTCATTTCGCGGTCGGTGAGTCCGCCGGTGGTCTGGATCAGCCGGTCGGCGAGCGTCGACTTGCCGTGGTCGATATGCGCGATGATGCTGAAATTACGAATAAATTTCAAAGACTTGGACATTTTCGAGACTTTGGAGAGGGGTGGATTGAATGCGCCTAGCAGAGGGCTGTTGCGAGCGCGAGCTTGGGAGATAGAATGCGCCACAGGGGGAAAGTGACATGAGTCGCAAATTCATGCTGGTCGCGGGCGCCGCGGCGATTGCGGTGAGCGGTTCGCTCATGAGCGCGCCCGCCAAGAAAGCAAGCGCGAGCGCGCCGCCGGTCGCCACCTACTGGATGGACGTATCGACCCAGGCGGGCCTTGGCGCGGGGATGATGGGCGGCGGCGGCGGCAAACCGAGCCTCGGCGACATCATGGGCATGTTTTCGGGCCGGAGCGCGGCGTCTTACACGCATGGACTGAGCCTGCGCCTGGCTTCGCGCACCCCGGCCCCGGCATCGCCGCAGGCCGACCACCTGATCCCCCAGGGGTTGCAGATGGGGCCGAGCCTGCCGCTGATCGCCCCGCCGCCGGCAACGGCGGGCAAACCTGACGAGTATCGCCCCGGCCCAATGGACAAGCCGCAAGGGCGGATGCTGGTCTATTGGGGATGCGGCGACCATGTCGGCGCCGGCCAGCCGCTGGTCATCGACTTCGCCCAGATGATGTCGGGCAAGGTGCCGGAGAACCTGCGCCGGATGGGCGCGATGATGGGCCGCATGCACGGCTCGCGCTCCGGCCCCTTGTCGGCGCCGGGCTTCGGCGAATGGCCCAATGCCCGAGACACCCGCGCGGTGCCGCCGACGGGATCGCTGATCGGCGCGCACCGGGTCCTGGCCAATTATGCCCCGGCAATCGATTTCACGCTCGGCCCGGGCCAGGATTTCATGGGCCCGCTCAACCTGATGGACGGGGGCCCCGCGCCGTCGGGCGCCGACCTGCTGCGCTGGAACCCGGTCGGCACTGCCACCGGCTACGCGCTGGCGATGTTCGGCGCCGGCGGCAATGGCGACATGATCATGTGGAGCAGCGCCCGCACCAGCGCCTTCGCCAATCTCGATTATCTCTCGCCGGCCGAGGCCGCGCGCGAAATCGCGGCCGGCAATGTACTCGCCCCCAATGTCACCCAATGCCTGCTCCCGGCCGAAGTCGCGCGGGCGGTCCCGGCGGGCATGGTGATGGGGATCGGTTATGGTCCCGAGGCCCATTTCGCCGATTCGCCAAAGGCTCCCAAATGGACCGTGACCGTGCGCTACAAGAGCGGCGGATCGCTGATGCGCGGAATGAGCGGGATGATGGGCGGCGGGTCGAGGGACTGACGCCGCTTGCCCGCCCGTTTATCGCGGTCCGAACACCAGCAAGGACGCGCCGGCGACGATCGCGACGATGACGAAGCCGATGCTGTGATGAAGGTGGCGCGGGTGGACGTGACGGCGGGCGTGGCTCGATCCGGCGAGCGCCGCGGCAGCGACGGCCACCACCAGCAGCAGGATTTTCAGACTCAGCGGCATCGCGGCGGTCTATCGCCCGGCCGCCCCCTCGTGTCGAGCCCGACCGCCATTGGTCGAAGTCAACCGCCCATTGGCGAGTGCCTGCGTTGCGCCCGGCGCGTGACCCGCTAGAGCGTCGTTCAACCCGAATTTCCCAATGCGGAGAATGTCATGCGTCCTGTTCATAGCCCCTTCCTGCTAGCCGCGGTCGCCGCTTGCGCGCTGATGGCGGCCCCCGCCGCGGCCCAAACGCCGGCCGCCGCTTCGGTGCCGGTCGCGCAACTGATCAGCCAGGTGTCGATCCCGCATTCGACCTTCAAGCTCAAGAACGGCCTGACGGTCATCATCCACGAAGATCATAAGGCGCCGGTGGTCGCGGTCAGCACCTGGTATAACGTCGGGTCGAAGGACGAGCCCCGGGGCAAGACCGGCTTCGCCCATTTGTTCGAACATCTGATGTTCAACGGCAGCGAGAATCTGCCCGGCGACTATTTCACGTACCTGACCCAGGTCGGGGCAACCGATTACAACGGCACCACCAACAACGACCGCACCAATTATTTCGAGACCGTGCCCAAGGGCGCGCTTGAACGCACCTTGTTCATGGAAAGCGATCGCATGGGCCATTTGCTTGGCGCGGTCACTCAAGGCGTGCTCGATAATCAGCGCGGGGTTGTCGAGAATGAAAAGCGCCAGGGCGACAGCCGCCCCGGCGGCCTCATTCAATACAGCCTGATGGAAGGCATTTTCCCGACCGGCCATCCCTATCATCACACGGTGATCGGATCGATGGCCGACCTCGACGCCGCCAGCCTGGCCGACGTCAAGCAATGGTTCCGCGATAAATACGGGCCCAATAACGCAGTGCTGGTGATTGCCGGCGACACCAATGCGGCGGAGGCGAGGCCGCTGGTCGAGAAATATTTCGGCCCGATCGCGCGCGGTCCAGTGAACCATCCGGCGATGGCCCGGGTGCCGCACCTTGGGGCCGCCAAGCTCATCAATCTGAAGGACGTCGTCGCCACCACCATCATCACCCGCAACTGGGCGGTGCCGGGGCTGCTCGCCCCGCAGCTCGCCGCGCTCGACATCGGCGGGTCGGTGCTCGGCGGCCTCGCCAGCTCGCGGCTCGACAAGGCGCTGGTGCGCGACGAACAGGTCGCGGTCGCGGTCAGCGCCGGAATCGACCCGATGCAGCGCGCTGGCATTTTCACAGTCCAGGCTTATGCCAAGCCGGGCACCGATCCGGCGCTGGTCGCCAAACGGATGGACTCGGTGATGGCCGAGCTCATCGCCAAGGGGCCCACCGACGACGAAGTACAGCGCGCGGTGATGCACGAAGTCGCCGGCCGCATTCGCGGGCTTGAGCAAGTCGGCAGCTTTGGTGGCAAGGCGGTATCGCTGGCCGAGGGCCAGACCTTCGCCGGCGACAGCGATTTCTACAAGAAGACCATGGCCGAATATGCCGCGGTGACCCCGGCCAAGGTGCGCGCCGCGATGCGGCAATGGCTGACTGGTCCGGCCTTGACGATCACGCTGTCTCCCGGTCAGCGCGAAGCCTATAACGATGCCAAAGCGGCCGCCGCCGCGCCAAAGAAAGCCGAAGAGGCGCTGGCCAAGCCGACCCGCGCGATCCCGCCGGTGGGGCAGCTGCAGGCGCTGCAATGGCCGGCGATCACCCACGCCAGGCTGAGCAATGGAGTCGAGCTCGTCTATGCCCAGCGCGGCGCGGTGCCGCTGACGCAATTGTCGTTGGCGTTCGACGCCGGCTCCGCGTCCGATCCGCTAAGCAAGCGCGGACTTGCGGCAATGACCATGGGATTGCTCGATGAAGGCGCCGCGGGCATGAGCTCGCAGCAGATCGCCGAAGCCGAGGAGCGGCTCGGCGCCAACATCAACGCCGGCAATGACGCGGACCGTTCGGTCATCACCTTGTCGGCGCTGTCGCCCAACCTCGCGCCGTCGCTCGATCTGCTTGCCGACCTCGCGCTCCGCCCGACCTTCGCGCCGGCGGACATCGACCGTGTCCGGGTCCAGACGCTGACCGGCATCGAGCAGATGCGCAAGGATCCGCAGCGTGTCGGACAGCGCGTGCTGCCGGCGGCGATTTACGGCCCAAGCCATCCCTATGGCGCGCCCGCGGGCGGCGACCCGGCGGCGATCAAGGCGCTCAGCAGGTCCGATCTGGTCGGCTGGCAGCAAGCGTGGTTGAGGCCGGAGAATCTCAAGATCTTCGTGGTCTCGAACTTGCCGCTGGCCGATCTCCAGCCGCAACTCGAGCAGCGCTTCGGAAGCTGGACTCCACCGGGCGTTGCCAAAGGCGTGAAGACTTTTCCGGCGCCGCCGGCGCGTGCGACCGCGCCCCGAATTTTGCTCGTCGACCGGCCCGGAGCGCCGCAATCGACGGTGCTTGCCGGGCAGATCATCCCGCTCGATCCGCGCAGCGACACATCGCCCTTCTACATCGCCAATGAGGCGCTTGGCGGCAACTTCCTGTCGCGGCTCAACATGGACCTGCGCGAAACCAGGGGCTGGTCCTATGGCGTCAGCGGCAGCCAGTCGATCCTTCCCAACGGGTCGAGCTACATCATCGCCGCTCCGGTCCAGGCCGACCGCACGGGTGAGGCGCTGGCGGCGCTCAATGGCGATGTCACCGATTATCTGACGACCAAGGGCGCGACCGCCGATGAAGTGAACCGCTACGTCTTCAACGCCATCAATGAGCTGCCCGGCCAGTTCGAAACCTCGGGCGCCTTGTTGTCGGGGATGATGCGCAACGACCTGCTCGGACGGCCGGACGATTTTTACGTCCAGCTGGCGCCGCGTTATCGCTCGCTGACCCCGGCCAAGACCGACTCCGCGATCCGCTCGGCGATCGATCCCAAGGGCTTCGTCTGGGTCGTCGTCGGCGACGCCGCCAAGCTTCGCCCGCAACTCGACAAGCTCGGAATGCCGATCGAGGTGGTCGAGGCGCCTTAGGATTTGAGCCTGGTGACGTGCCCCATCTTGCGTCCCGGCCGGGCCTTGCCCTTGCCGTAGAGGTGGAGGTGGGCGCCGGGCTCGGCGATCAATTCGGGCCAGCGGTCGATGTCGTCGCCAATGAGATTGTCCATCGACGCGCCAGCGGTGACGAGGCCGGTCGCGCCGAGCGGAAGCCCGCAAATGGCGCGGACATGCTGCTCGAATTGCGACGTCAGCGCGCCCTCGATCGTCCAGTGCCCGCTGTTGTGGACGCGCGGCGCGAATTCATTGACCAGCGGGCCATCGGCGCAGGCGAAGAATTCGACCGTCAGCACCCCGACATGGCCGAGCCGCTCGACGATCCGCCGGGCGATTTCCACGCCTTCCCCGGCCTGGACCTCGATCGGCGCTCCGGCGGGCACCTCGCTATGGCGCAA
>JARXKO010000064.1:5179-8110 GCA_030271595.1 Pseudomonadota bacterium
TCGAGCGCGGCGGCGATGTCCGCCGGCCCGTCGATCGTCCGCCACGCCGCCGGCCGGGCGCCGCAGCGCTCGATATATTCCTTCTCAAGCGCCCGGTCCTGGCCAAGCTCGAGGCTGGCGACTCCGGGGCGGAGCTTGCCGCCGAGCGCCCGCAGCGGCTCGACCGAGACATTCTCGAATTCGTAGGTGACGACGTCGCAGGCGGCGGCGAAGCGCGCCAGCGCCGCGCCGTCATCGAACGTCCCGCGGGTGAAGGCGGCCGCGACATCCGCCGCCGCGGGCGCTTCGTGGGGGTCGAAAATGTGGCAGCGATAGCCGAGCTGGGCAGCGGCGATGGCGATCATCCGGCCAAGCTGGCCGCCGCCGAGGATCCCGATGGTGGAGCCGGGCGCGACCGTCATTCGGGGGTATCGGCGACCGACCCGGTCTGCCGTTCGCGCCACGCTTCGAGCCGGCCGGCAAGCGCCTCGTCGGTGGTCGCCAGCATCGCCGCCGCGAGCAAGGCGGCGTTGATCGCCCCGGGCTTGCCGATAGCCAATGTCCCGACCGGGACACCGGCCGGCATCTGGACGATCGAGAGCAGGCTGTCCATGCCCTTCAAGGCCTTGCTTTCGACCGGCACGCCGAGCACCGGCAGAGCGGTCATCGACGCGGCCATCCCCGGCAGATGGGCGGCCCCGCCGGCACCGGCGATGATCAGTTTCAATCCGCGCTGCTTGGCTGACCCGGCATAGTCGTACAGCCGCTTGGGCGTGCGGTGGGCCGACACAACTTTGGATTCATGCGCGATCCCGAGCTCGGTGAGCGTGTCGGCGGCGAAGCGCATGGTGTCCCAGTCGGACCTGCTGCCCATGATGATCCCGACCAGCGGCGCGCTCATTGTCCCGTCTCGAAACAGTTACCGGAACGAGGTCGTGTAAGCAGATGAACTGTGGCAAGCAATCGCCTGGCGCGCAATCGGCCGATTTCATCCCCCCGAAAAGCGCGTTATGTAAGCGTTACTGGGGCTCGGGAATCGCGTAAATGAATGATGGTGCCACGGACAGTGTCGGAGCGCGCGGCTTGGCCGCGGAAATCGATCGCCTCAAGGCCGAAGTCGAAGCGCTTCAGGAGCGCGTCGCGACGCTCGATTCGCTCGCCCACCAGGACACCTTGGTGGCCATGCCCAACCGCCGCGGCTTCCTGCGCGAGCTCGACCGGCTGATCGCGCGCGTCGGCCGCTATGACGAACAGGCGGCGATGCTGTTCGTCGATCTCGACGGATTGAAGTCGATCAACGACAGCTTCGGCCATCGCGCCGGCGACGAGGCGCTGATCCAGGTCGCTTCGCTGCTCTCCGGCGGAGTGCGCCGGAGCGACTTTGTCGCCCGGCTCGGCGGCGATGAATTTGGAATCCTGCTCGAAAATGCCGATGAGGCTCACGCCCATGAAACCGCCAAACGCCTCGGCGACACCATCTGCGACTGCGAATTCAAGCACGAGCGCGAGGAGCTTCCGCTGAGCGTCGCGATCGGGATGACGATGATCCGCAAGGACGATAATGTTGACGACGTCATGGCCCGCGCCGACGCGGAAATGTACCGCGGCAAGGCCGCCGCAGCGGCCTGATCGGGCTCAGGCCTCGTCGCTGAGATAATAGCGGCGCTTAACCGACAGATCGTCGTTGAGGTCATAGACGATCGGCTTGCCGGTCGGGATCTCGAGGCCGACGATGTCCGTGTCGCTGATGTGCGACAAATGCTTTTCCAGCGCGCGCAGCGAATTGCCGTGGGCCACGACGAGGACGCGTTTGCCGGCACGCAGGACGGGCACGATCTCGGCCTCATAATAAGGCAGCACCCGGGCGATCGTGTCCTTGAGGCTTTCGCTTGCCGGCACTTGGACCCCAGCGTAGCGGCGGTCGCCGGACACAACATAGGGGCTGTCGGCGGGCAGTGGCGGGGGCGGGATGTCGAACGACCGGCGCCAGATCTTGACCTGATCGGCCCCGACCTGGGCGGTCATTTCCGCCTTATTGAGGCCGGTCAACCCGCCATAATGCCGCTCGTTCAGGCGCCAGTCCTTGGTCACCGGAAGCCACGAGCGGTCCATCGCGTGGAGCACCAGGTCGAGCGTCCGGATGGCGCGGGTGAGGACGCTGGTGAAACAGCAATCGAAATCGAGGCCCCGCGCCCGCAGCAACTGACCAGCGGTGTTCGCTTCTTCGATTCCCCGCTCGCTGAGATCGACATCCCACCAGCCGGTGAAGCGATTTTCAAGGTTCCACTGCGACTGGCCGTGGCGAAGCAGGACCAGGCTTGGCATCAGCGGCCGGCCTTGAGCTCGGGCAAGATCGAGCGCAGCGCGTCGAGGCACGCGTGGGCGAGATATTTGGAGCGCTGCGGCGACCAGCCATAGACTTCGTCGGGCAAGTCGAAATTGTCCTTGAACGGCATTTCAAGGGTCATCGAGACGCAGCCAAAACGCTCGGCCAGCTGGGTCGTCGACATCGACATATTGGCTTGGCCGGGGGCCGCCAGGGCATAACCCTTGGTGCGCTGGAAATCGGGCGACAGGCGCTCGAGCGTCTCGCCGAACAGGGCGAACAGATCGGTCTGGCGCTTGGTGATCGAGGGAATGCCCTCGAACCCGGCGAGGAAATTGGCCGGGATCGCCTCGTCGCCGTGGATGTCCATCGCGAAATCGACCCCGGTCTCGTCCATCGCGGTGCGGACGGCGAGGACTTCGGGGCTCTTGTCGGCGCTCGGCGCGTGCCACTCGCGGTTGAGGTTCACGCCCACGGCATTGGTCCGCAAATGCCCGCGCCGCGACCCGTCGGGGTTCATGTTGGGGACGATTCGGAAGGTGCACTCGCGGCGCAGGACGCGGGTCACGGGATCGTCCTCGTCGCACAATTTCTCGAGCGCGCCTTCCATCCACCATTCGGCCATG
>JARXKO010000065.1 GCA_030271595.1 Pseudomonadota bacterium
CTGCAAGATATGATGGACCAATGCGGTGGTCGTCGACTTGCCGTTGGTGCCGGTGATCCCGACCACCTTGTGCGGCGGCAGCTCTGGCCGGGCGCGGGCGAACAATTCCACGTCGCCGATGATTTCGAGGCTGGCATCGCGGGCGCGTTTCGCGATCGGGTGGCGGTTGAGCGGCAGGCCGGGCGTGACGACGAGGCTGTCGAATTGGGTAAGGTCGGCGGTGTCGAGATTGACGATGGTGACACCCGCTGGCGCCCTGGCTCGTGCCTCGTCGTTTACGTCCCACGCGCTCACCTTGGCACCGCTTGCAAGCAATGCCTCGACCGTCGCCAGGCCGCTGCGCGCAAGTCCGTAGACCGCGTACTGCTTGCCGGCGAAGGCGCGGGCCGTGATCACCGCAGCTTCAGCGTCGCAAGACCGGCGAGCGCGAGGATGAAGGAGATGATCCAGAAGCGAATCACGACGGTTGGCTCGGACCAGCCCTTATGTTCGAAATGATGATGGATCGGGGCCATCAGGAAAACCCGTTTGCCGGTCCGCTTGTAGACCGCGACCTGGATCACGACCGACAGGGCTTCGAGCACGAACAGCCCGCCGACGATTGCCAGCACCAGCTCGTGGTGAGTGGCGACCGAGATCGCGCCGAGCGCCCCGCCGAGCGCGAGGCTGCCGGTATCGCCCATGAACACCGCCGCCGGGGGCGCGTTGAACCACAGGAACGCCAACCCCGCACCGACGATCGCCAGGCATAATACGGTAAGGTCGCCGGCACCGGGAACGTGCGGGATGCCGAGGTAGGTCGCGAACTTCGCATTGCCGACGAGATAGGCGATGATGAAGAAGGTCAGGCTGGCGATGATCACCGGCATGGTCGCCAGGCCGTCGAGCCCGTCGGTCAGGTTCACCGCATTGCCAAAGGCGACAATGACGAACGCGCCGAAGAAGATGTAGGCCAGGCCGATGTCGATTACTGGCCCGGTGTAGAACGGGACGTAAAGCTTCGTCCCGCCCCAACCGACCATCAGCCAGGTCGCAAAGCCGGCGATCAGGAATTCGAGCAACAAGCGGGTCTTGCCCGATAAACCGGCGTGATGCGCCTTCCTGACCTTGTCGTAATCGTCGAGGAAGCCGATCGCGCCAAAGCCGACCGTCACCAGCAGGCACGCCCAGACATAGCGATTGTCCAATTGCATCCACAGCAGCATCGACACGGTGACCGCGATCAGGATCAGCAATCCCCCCATGGTCGGAGTGCCGCGCTTGGCCAGGTGACTTTGCGGTCCGTCGGCGCGGATCGGCTGACCCTTGCCCTGGCGGACGCGAAGCCAGGATATGAACCACGGCCCCAGCATCAGCCCGATGGCCAGCGCCGTCACGCTCGCCGCGCCGGCCCGAAAGCTGATGTAGCGGATGAGGTTGAGGAGGCCTGGAAAGCCGAGCTGCTGGGCAATCGAGTACAGCATCTAGCGTCCCCCTTTGACTCGATCGACCAGTGCCGCCAGTCCGACCGAATTGCTCGCCTTGACCAGCACTGCATCGCCGGGACGGAGCATTGCAAGCACCTTGGCGATGGCCTCATCGACCGACGCCGCGCGGTGGACGGCGGCGGACTCGCCGATCGCCATGGCCAGCGGCTCCATGTCGGGGCCGATCAGGATCAACTCGTCGATCCTGGCCGCGATCACCGCCGGCGCGAGGTCGGCGTGAAGTGCAGCGGTTCGTTCGCCAAGCTCGCGCATTGGCCCGAGGACGGCGATCCGCCGCTCGATGTCGCGCTCGTCGCCAAGGCTCTTGAGGGTCGCCGCCATCGATGCCGGATTGGCGTTATAGCTTTCGTCGATGAGCAAGAACGTACCGCCGTCGATGGCGACCAAGTGACGCTCGCCGCGCCCCTTGAGCCCGCCCATGTCGGCCAGCGCCAGGCCGGAGAGCGCAACATCGGCGCCGATCGCCTCGACCGTCGCCAGCACAGCAAGCGCGTTGCTGATCCAATGGTCGCCGCGCTGCGAAATGGTGAATGTCAGCTCGCGCTCGAGCAAGGCGGCGGTGATCAGGCTTCCGCCGCCCCCGGCGGTGACGGCGTGGATCGCATGGACGTCGGCATCGCCGCTGCCGAACGTGATGATCCGGTCAGCCTTGCGCCGGGCAGCCTTGAGCAAGCGGTCGCGCTGGTCGCTGTCGTTGGGGATGACCGCAACCCCGTCCGGCTCGAGCCCGGCGAAAATTTCCGCCTTGGCATCGGCGATCGCCTCGATGCTGCCGAGCATTTCGATATGCGCCGGTGCAATCGCGGTGATGAGCGCTGCGTGGGGCCGGACGAGCGCAGTCAGTTCGGCGATTTCGCCGGCGTGGTTCATGCCCATTTCGAGCACCGCATAGGCGCAATCACGCGGCATTCTGGCGAGGCTCAGCGGTACTCCGGTGTGGTTGTTGTAGCTCTTGACCGAACGATGGACCTGGCCCGGCCGGCAGCGATCGAGCGCGGCAAACAGCGCCTCCTTGGTGCTGGTCTTGCCGACCGAGCCGGTGACCCCGACCACCGTCGCGGCGCAGCGCCCCCGCGCCACTTGACCGAGCTGGCGCAGGGCCTGGAACGTGTCGCCGACAAGTACGTGCGGGCCGTCGACCGGCGTTGACACCAGTGCCGCGGCAGCGCCGGAAGCAAAGGCGCCGGCGACGAATTCATGGCCGTCGTGCGCCGTTCCCGGCATCGCCACGAACAGGTCGCCCGGGCCCACTTCGCGGCTGTCGAACGTGACTCCGCTTACGATGAAGTCGCTGCTCGCGATGCCGCCGGTTGCAGCGGCGATTTCTCCGCTCGTCCACAGCGCACTCACGCGGCGCACTCCCGCGCGACCAGCGCGTCGTCGAACGGAAACACTTTGTCGCCGACGATCTGCCCGGTCTCATGGCCCTTGCCGGCGAGGAGGACGATGTCGCCCGATCGGGCGATCCTGAGCGCTTCGGCGATCGCCTCGCGACGGCCAGGAACCTCGATCGCGCCGGGCGCCGCGGCCATGATTGCGCTGCGGATCGCGGCCGGGTCCTCGCCGCGCGGATTGTCGTCGGTGACGATGACGAGGTCGCTCAGCCGCACCGCGGCGGCGCCCATGGCGGGGCGCTTGCCCTGGTCGCGGTCGCCGCCGGCGCCGAACACGGTGATCAAGCGCGCGCCTTGGTCTTTGGCGACGTGCGGGCGCAGCGCGGCGATCGCCGCCTCGAGCGCATCGGCGGTATGGGCGTAATCGACATAGACCGGAGCGCCCGACTTGCTGATCACCGCGCGCTCGAGCCGCCCGCGCACCGGCGCCACGCGCTGCATCGCCGAAAAGGTTGTCCGCCACTCGCCGCCAGTGGCGAGGACGAGGCCAGCCGCGGTCAGCACGTTCGCCGCCTGATAAGCACCGATCAGCGGCAACGCGAGCTTGTGGGACTTCCCGTCATGCTCGATCAGCAAATTCTGGCCGAGCGCGGTCGGCACTTGTTCGAGGAGGCAAATCGTCTCGCCCTTGCGGCCGACGGTCAGCACTGGGTGCCCGGCCTTGGCCGAGCGCGCGATGACTTCGTCCGACTTGTCATCATCGGTCCACACCACCACCGGCGCGCCAGCCGGCAAAAGCCGCTCGAACAGCCTCATCTTGGCCTCGAAATACTCCTCCATCGAGGCATGGTAATCGAGGTGATCGCGGCTGAAATTGGTGAATGCCGCGGCGGCCAGCGCGACCCCTTCGCAGCGGTGCTGGTCGAGCCCGTGGCTCGACGCTTCATACGCGACATGGCTGATGCCCATGCGTTTGAGCCCGGCCATGTTGCTGAGGAAAGTGACGATGTCCGGCGTGGTCAGCCCGGTCTTCACCTGATCGTCCGAGGTGGTCACGCCGAGCGTCCCGATCGAGGCCGAGCGCTGACCCGCCATGCGCCAGATCTGGCGGGTCATTTCGACGGTCGAGGTCTTGCCGTTGGTGCCCGTCACCGCAACCACGGTGGACGGATAAGGCGCGTAGAATTTCGCCGCCAGCGCAGCAAATCGCGCGCGCGGCTCGGGGTCGGCGATGTGCGGCACGCCGGCAACCACGGCATCGGGCCGCGCAACCACCGCGATGGCGCCGCGGCTGACCGCTTCGGGGATAAAATCCTCGCCGTCGAACGCGGCGCCGCGAAAGGCCCCGAACACGCTCCCCCGGGCTACCTTGCGATGGTCGATCGCGAAGCCGGTCACTTCGGAATCGCTATCCGCGCCGGCGAGGTCGCGCAGCTTCATGATGGCGCTTACTTCTTTTCTTCGTGGACGAAGGGAAGGACTTCACCCATGTTGGGTTCGCGATCCATATGCGGCGCGATCCCGAGCATCGGCGCGATCCGGCTGACGGTCCTGGAGACCACCGGCGCGACATTCCAGCCGGCGGTGGTGAATCCATAGGTGTCCTTGGTTGCCTTGGGCGCGTCGAGCATCACCACCACTACATAGCGCGGGTCGTCCATCGGGAACACACCGGCGAAGCTGGTGATGTTGACCGTCTGGCTATAGTGGCCGTCGATCAGTTTTTGCGCGGTTCCGGTCTTGCCGCCGACCCGATAGCCCGGCGCATCCGCCTTTTTGCCGGTGCCCTTCATTACCACCAGACGGAGCAGCGAGCGCATCCGGTAGCTGGTGTCCGCGGTGAACACCCGCTTTCCCGCCGGCAACGGATGTCCAGGACCGATCTTCAAAATCGTCGGCGGATGATAGACGCCGCCATCGAACAAGGTCGCATAGCCCATCGCCAGCTGCAGCGGTGCGACCGCGATACCCTGGCCAAAGCCGATGGTCATGGTCTCGAACGGTCCCCACCGGATTCCAGGGGTCAGCGGCCGGCCGCGCTCCTTGAGCTCGATCGCCGGCCTGTCGAGGAAGCCCATCTTCTTCAGCCAGGCTTTCTGACGCGCGGTGCCGAGATGATCCGCGATCTGCGCCATGCCGATGTTCGAGCTTTCCATCATGATTTCGGCGACCGAACATTGGCGCCCAAATGGATGCGTATCGTGAACGAGATGGCCGTAAGCGGGAAGCACGTCGGGGCAGTTATAGATTTGTCCGGGACCCGAGACGACGCCCGAATCCATGGCCATCGCCAGCGTGAACGGTTTGAAGGTCGAGCCGAGTTCGAACACACCGAGCGTCGCCCGGTTGAACATCTGGTCGGGGGTGGCCTGGCCGGGCACGTTGGAGTTCAGCGACGGAAGCGAGGTCATCGCCAGCACTTCGCCGGTGCGGACGTCCATCACCACGCCGGCCGCGCCGAGCGCTGAAAACGTCGTCAGTGCATCGCCGAGCTCGTGCTCGAGTGCTTGCTGCACCCGGCTGTCGATCGACAGCATCAGCGGCGTCCCGCGGGTCGCCGGATTCGACAAATAGCTATCGAAGGCGCGCTCGGCGCCGGCGCCGCCATGACCGTCGATGTTGGTGAAGCCGATGACGTGCGCGGCGAGGCTGGTCTGGGGGTAGAGGCGATCGGGCTCGCGCTGGATCGCGAGGCCCGGCTCGCCCAGCGCGTTGACCGCTGCGACGACATCGGGGGCGGCGCGGCGGCGGAGGTAGAAAAAGGGCTGGTTCGAGCGCATCATCGCGAAATATTGGTCTTCGCTGCGCTCGGGCATCAGCCGCGCCAGCGCGCGCGCAATCGCCAGCTTGTCGCCAATGATCTTGGTCGGGTGGATGGCGATGGTCCAGGCGTCGATGGTCCGCGCCAAAGGCTCGCCGTCGCGATCGACAATATCGCCGCGATCGGGGATCAACTGGGTGACGCCCATTTTGCGCCCGGCATGGTCGCCGAATGCGGCAAGCCACACAATGCGCAGCGCGATCAGCGCCACCAGCCCGGCGAACAACAGCATCGCGAACATCAGCCGCTGGTGCATCACCGCGAGCAGCAAGCGGCGCTGCCCGACCAGTCGGAGCCGCTCGGGCCGTGACGCGACGAGAGCGGGCGACTGGGCGTTCATCGCGGCGTGGCCGAATCCTTATGCGTTGCGACACTGTGCTTTGCCGCCGGCAGCGGCGATAGCGGATCCGCTGTCGCAAGCCGGACCGGCTTTGTCACCGTCTTTGCAGCCGTGACGGCAGCTTTATCCACGGGTTTTTTCGCTGGTTTGGCGGCCGCGAGGCCCGGCTTATCCAGGGATCGAATAGCAACCGGCCTCGCCGCCGTAACCGGTTGACCCGTGGACTTTCCGCCAGCCGCCGCCGTCGGTGCGACTGGTTTTGCCGGGACCTCGCGCGTCTCTGTCTTCAAACTGGCCTGGGTCAGCATCGCCTTGGCCGAGAGCGATTTATCGGGTTGCGCAGCGGCGGTCGGAACGCCGGCGTCATCGCCATTATCCTGACCGATCGGCTGCTTGGCCGAGGGCACGACCGGAGCCGAAGCCAGCATCACCGGTGCATCGATCACCGGCTTGTCCTCCGACCGCGCCAGCTTGGCGAGCTCGAAGCTGCCGCTGAGGAACTGGTCGGCGGTCGGGGCCGACAGGGCCAAAACCTTGACGTTCCAGCGCTCGAGCTGGGCGAGCCGGCCGCGGGTGCCGATTTCGGTCTGCAACACACGCATATCGCGCTGGGCGAGCACGATTTTCGTCTCGACGGCTTCGAGCGAGGCGCGCTCCGAAGCGACCCGCAGCGATACCAGGTAGCAACCGAGCGCGGCGCCGGCGCAGGTCGCGGCCAGGAACAAGGAGCGGAACGAACGGCCGACACTCATTGCAAGCGTTCCTTTCGAGCGGGGGCAGCGGTTCTGGTTGCGCTGCGCAGGCGGGCCGAGCGGGCGCGCGGATTGCGGGCCAGTTCGGCCTCCGATGGAGAGACCGGCTTGGCCACTCTGGCGAAGGTCGGCGCATCGGGCTCGGTGATGACCGGGCGATGGCGCGAGCCGCCGGGATTGGCGCCGCTGCGTTCGCGCAGGAAGCGTTTGACGATCCGGTCTTCAAGGCTGTGGAAGGTGACGACCGCCAGCCGCCCGCCCGGTTTGAGCGCGCGCTCGGCGGCCTCGAGCCCGAACTCGAGCTCGTCGAGTTCGGCGTTGAGGTGGATTCGGATCGCCTGGAAGGTGCGGGTTGCCGGATCGGCCTTTTGTCCCGGACGAAAACCGGCGGCGCGGCGGACGATCGCTGCCAGCTCGGCGGTGCGTTCGACCGGGCGAGCGGCAACGATTGCGCGAGCGATCGCCCGGGCGCGCGGTTCCTCCCCGTAGTCGCGCAGTACCCGGGCGATCTCGGCCTCTTCCGCAGCATTGAGATATTCCGCGGCAGTGAGGCCGGATTTTTCCATCCGCATGTCGAGTGGACCGTCGGCCTGGAACGAAAAACCGCGTTCGGCCTGATCGATCTGCATCGAGCTGATGCCGATATCGAGCGCGATCGCGTCAACCGAACCGACGCCGCGCTCGGCAAGCACCCGGTCCATCTGGCTGAAGCGTTCCTCGACCAGCGTTAAGCGGTGGTCGGAGACGAGCGACTGGCCGGCCGCGATCGCGTCGGGATCGCGATCGAAGCCGATCACCCGGCTCGCCCCCGCCTCGAGCAGGGCGCGCGTATAGCCGCCTGCCCCGAAGGTCCCGTCGACCACGATGTCACCGTCCTGGACGGCGAGCGCGGCGACGACTTCGTCGACCAGCACCGGCACATGGGGGGCCATCCGTGCGCCGGCGCCGGTCATCGCGCCGCTCCACGCTCGGACAAGCGGAAACGGGCGATATCCTTCAAATCTTCTGGAATCCGGTCATCGCCGAGCAGCAGCTCGGGGTTCCAGATCTGGAATGTCTCGCCGGTACCGAGGAACAGCGCCAGTTCGGCGAGCTTGCCCTTCATCCGCATCATCGGCGGGACCAGGATCCGTCCGGA
>JARXKO010000066.1 GCA_030271595.1 Pseudomonadota bacterium
GGCGGGAAAGGCCTCGTCGGTGCACTTGAGTTCCTGCAAGCACACGACATCGGGCGCGAATTCATCCAGCCACCGCAGCAGCAGCGGCAAGCGGCTGGCGATGCCGTTGATATTGTAGCTCGCGACCCGCAGGCGATTGGGCTTGGTCATGGCTAGTCGAACCCGCGGCGCCGCGATCCGTTCAATCGCTTGCCCACCATGCGCCTGGCTAGCTGCGGGCCAAGCAGGGAAGATCGCCACCGGCCCGGCAATCGCGGCTGGACCCCCGCCGCCGATAGCGCCGAAGGCAGTAAGGGGCTCGGGAATGCGAAGCCCGGTCAGCCGCGTGCCCGCCAATCAATAGGGGTGTCGGTCCTTCTTGTTTTCCCATGCCTGGCACGCCTTCAACGCATAGTCGCGCTCGAAATCGGGATAGCATTTGATCGCCTTGCGCTCCTCCCACGGGAGCTTGAAGTCGATATACTGGAACTCGTCGTCGAACCCGATCTTGCTCGTGTCCGACAGTCGCGTGCCGAAATAGACCCGGTCGATCCGCGCCCAGTAGATCGCGCTCATGCACATCGGGCACGGCGCACCGTTGACGTATAGGTCGCACCCCTTGAGCATTTTCGCCCGTTCGGGGACAGGATCGGGCGAGCCCGCGGGCCGGGGGATCATTTCCAGCGTTCCGTCATACACATCCGAACCGAGCAGCGCCTTGTCGTTGAGCCGGGCGGTCGCATCCATAATCGCGGTGACCTCGGCATGAAACACCGGGATCCCGGTCAGCAGCACCCGGTTCTGGCCGCGCCCGATGACCTTGCCGTCCTTGACGATGACCGCGCCGAACGGCCCGCCCCAGCCCTTTTCCACCGATTCGATCGCCAGCTGCGTCGCCTCGTGCAGGAATTGCTTCTTATACTCGTCGCTTTCGATATCGATCGTGCTCATACGCTCTCCCCTGATACTCGTTCTGGCGGCGGCATCGATGCCGCGTCCGGCGCGGTCATCCTAGAGCAGATGCCACAGCGCGGCCACCTCGGCCGCAAACAGCGCGAAAATCAACGCAGTGCCGGCGGCGTTGCGCGCAACGGTCGATTTCCCGGAGCGCGGGAACAGCCACCAGCTCAGGGCCTTGATGAACAACGGCATGGTCAGCCAGGTGGTCAAGGCGACGCTGATGATATTGCCGACGAACATCGCGACCGACGAATTGAGGCCGGCGAGCCGCGGACTTAGAAACCGCGTTTCGAGCATGACGATCGGAAACAGCCCGAGCAGGACGAGCATCGCGGCCTTCCAGTTGGGCGGCGCGCGGCCAGTATCGGGGTCGGTTGGAAACCAGCCCGGAAAGGAACTGTCCATGCGCTGCAGATGGGCATAGTCGATCAGCGGCTGCGCCTCCACCAGCAACGCCGCGCGCTGCGGCGATTTCAGCCATTGCTCGAGTTGCTGCGCGGTGTCGAAGCGCATCAGCGTCGTCCACCCCAACTCGCCCGCGATCGGCGGCTGGACATACGATCCCTTGTAGCCCGGAAATTTCGACTGGGCCTGCTGAATTCGCGTTTCCCACTGGCGATAGGCCGCTTCCATCCCCGGCTTTACCTTGGTCACGATGACCTCGACCACGCCGCCGTCGGGGCCGGCCTCTTTCGCTTCTATTTCCACCGCGGTTTCCGGCGCCAGAAAGTGTTGCGCCTCGCCAATCAGGCCGTGCCAGTCCGTCGAGTTGCGCCACTCTTCGAGATTGGCGGCATTGCAAAAGCGCAGTGAAACCGTCCACGCTGAATCGCTGGCGGTGGCCGGGGTCAGTTCCGAATTGGCAAAGCCTTCGCACCCCGCCGCGCGAGTCAGCGCTTTCGCCTGCCACGCCGCGAACTCGCCCTCGGCGCCCGGGCGGACGTGGAATCTCGCGATCAGGATCGCGGGGCTCGATGATGGCGCAGGGCTGGTCACGGCGCCGGGATAATTCACCCGGCGAGCCAAGTCGCGTCGAAAGTGACTGGCCGGTACCCAAGCCGCGTCAAAAGCGAGTCGAAACCCCGCCGTAGAGCTCGATATCCGCGGTGTTGCGATTGAGGCCGAAATTGGCGCCGCCGTCGAGCTGGGTGTTGCTGCCCAGCCGATAGGCGGCCGAGCCGTCGAGCGATGCCTTGCGGGTCGTCCCCGCCGGGTCCCAGTCCCACGACCCCCACACCTCCGCCGACAAGTTGAGCGCGTCGCTTGCCTGCCAGCCGAGCGCGAACACCTGGGCCATCGCCGGGTGATAGCCGTGGCCGTCGGCATCGGCCGCGGCATCCACTTCGGGCGTAGCGCTGAGCGACCATTGCGACTTGCCCAGCGCCAGTCCCAACGGCACCACCAGTCCGCCTTCGACCTTGCCGTTGCCGAGCCGGTGGCTGGCGGTCGGCAATTTCACATAAGGGTAAAGCGCGGCCGACCACGGGCCATCGCCGAGCGCCAGTTCCTGCTTCACCCTGACGAGCGTGTCACCGACCCCGCTGGCATGGTCGTGGATTCCCGCGGCGCGGCTGGTGGTGCGGATCAGCGGCACCACGTCGAGCTCGATATGCATATGATCGGTCACGCCATATTTGATCGCGGTGGCGCCCAGATCGAGCTCGGTATCGCGCTCGCCCGCGGCCTTGGTCAGCGACCAGTCGGCGAGCCCGGTTTCGATCTGGAAATGACCCCTGGGCACCGTGCAGGTGGCGCTGCCTTTGCCCGGCCGGTCGGTACAGATCGGGTCGGACATCGTCCCCGCCAGCGCCAGCGCCGGCCATGCTGCCGCGGCTATCGCCCCAAGGCTGAGTGTAGCGAATGCGACCTTCATTGTTGCGCCCCCGATCCCGCCACTTGATCGCCGATGCCGGTCAGATCTGCAACTGGCTGCCAAGCTCGACCACGCGGTTGGTGGGCAAGCGGAAAAACTCCATCGCGCTTTCCGAATTCTTGAGCATCCAGCCGAACAGCTTCTCGCGCCACAGCGGCATTCCCCGGCGCGATTTGGAGGTGATCAGTTTCTGGCGGCCGAGGAAGAAGCTGGTGGTCATCATGTCGAACGGCGCGCCGCAGGTCGCGACCGAGGCGAGATCGCGCGGAATATCGACATCGTCCATGAAGCCATAGTGGAGGATGACCTGATAAAACCCCTCGCCGGCGTCGTGGACTTCGACCCGTTTGGCCGGCTCGACGTAAGGGATGTTGCGGACCTTGACGTTGAGGATCAGCACCCGCGAGTGAAGGATCTGGTTGTGCTTGAGATTGTGCAGCAGCGCCGCCGGAACGCTGTCGGCGGCGGTCGACAGGAACACCGAGGTTCCGCGCACGCGGTGGACCGAATTGGTCGTCGATTTGATGAACACGGCCAGCGGGAGCGAGGATTCCTGGAGCCTCGCGCGCATCAATTTGCGCCCCTTGGCCCAGGTCGTAAGCACGGTGAAGCTGATCGCGGCGATCAGCAGCGGGAACCAGCCGCCGTCGGGAATCTTGGTGATGTTCGAGGCGAAATAGGCACTGTCGACGAACAGGAACAGACCGATCGTCGCGCCCGCCACCAGCCGGTTCCACTTCCACACCTGGAACACCAGCACCGACAGCATCAGCGTGGTGATCAGCATCGTGCCGGTCACCGCAATGCCATAGGCCGATGCCAGGCGGCTCGATTCCCGGAAGCCCAGGACCAGCACGATGACCATGAACAACAGGCCCCAATTGACCGCGGGAATGTAGATCTGCCCGGCCGCCTTCTCGCTCGTATGCTCGGTCTTCAATCGCGGCAGGAAGCCGAGCTGGACCGCCTGGTGAGTGATCGAAAAGGCGCCGGTTATGACCGCCTGGCTGGCGATGATCGTCGCCGCCGTGGCGATCAGCACCAGCGGCAGCCGCGCCCAGTCCGGCGCCATCAGATAGAAGGGGTTGGAGGCCGAGGCCGGGCTCTGCAGCAGCAGCGCGCCCTGGCCGAGATAATTGAGGATCAGGCACGGATAGACCAGTCCGAGCCACGAAAAGCCGATCGCCTTGCGCCCGAAATGGCCCATGTCGGCATAGAGCGTTTCGGCCCCGGTGACGGCGAGGAACACCGATCCCAGCGCGAGGAAGGCGAGCTTGGGATTGGCGAGGAAGAACTTGACCGCCCACAGCGGGCTCAGCGCGCCGATGATCTCGGGCCGGGCGAGGATATTGGTGACGCCCAGAAACGCCAGCACCGCGAGATAGAGGAGGATCACCGGCCCGAACAATGTCCCGACCCGCGCCGTGCCGCGCGACTGGACCAGGAACAGCCCGACCAGGATGAGGATCGAAATCGGGATGACCAGCGGCTGGAGGTGCGCCTCGACGATGGTCAGGCCCTCGACCGCCGACAGCACCGAAATCGCCGGGGTGATCATCGCGTCGCCGTAGAACAGGCAGGTCGCGAGCACCCCCAGCACGACCAGCCCCGAGGTCCATTTCTTCCCCGCCAGATTGCGCGAAATCAGCGACAGCAGGGCGAACGATCCGCCCTCGCCCCGATTGTCGGCGCGCATCGTCACGCCTACATATTTGACCGTGACGATCAGCATCAGCGACCAGAAGATCAGGCTGATCACGCCGAAGATATGGAGCGGGTCGACGGCCAGCGGGTGCGGGCCGAGGAAACTCTCCTTCATCGTGTACAAAGGCGAAGTACCGATATCGCCATAGACCACCCCGACCGCTCCCAGCATCAGCTTGGGGAGGGTCTCGGCGGGTCCCGAATGGGTCGCGCTCGGCGCGGCCGGCGCGGCGCTGGTTGAAGTCGTTGCCATGCCCATGATGTGGCTCCGAAGGGCATAAAGATTCTATGTGGTTTCCATGCTGTGGGCGTAAAGTTGTCGAGGGAATCCTCTGTCCGCCTCTCGACCTTTCCCCCGCGCCGGCGCATTTATATGCGCATGAAACAGATGCTCGCAAAATCGGATAATGGGCTGCGCGGCTATGCGCTGGCGGCGATGCTGGTTGCAATCTCGACCGTTGCTGGTCTGGTCGTCGCCCCGCGCTGGGGCAGTTCGGCGGTCGACCTCATCTTCCTGCCGGCGGTGCTTGCAACGGCGATCTTCGCCGGCCGCGGCCCGGCGATCCTGGCTGCGATCGCCTCGGCTTTGTCCTACAATTATTTCTTCACCGCGCCCTATCACACCTTCATCATCCATAACCCCGAAGACGTCGTCACGGTCATCATCCTGTTCCTGGTGGCGATGGTCACCAGCCAGCTGGTCGCCTCGGTTCGCACCCAGGCCCAGCTCGCCGAGGCCCATGCCGCGCGCAACGCGACCATCGCCGGCCTTGCCCGCGCGCTCCTGTCCTCCACCTCCGAACAGGGCATTGCGGAAATCGGCGCCCGGACTCTGGCGCGATTGTTCGACTGCAATGTCGTCGTGCTCGTTCCCCGGCCCGAACTCGAGATGATCGTTGCCGAGCCCCCTGGCCTCGTTCTCACCCCGAGCGATCTCGCGGTCGCCGCGCTGGTTGTCGCCAGCGGCGAGCCGGCCGGGCGCGGCATCGACCGGGCGGTGCCGATCGAATGGCAATTCCATCCGGTGCGGACGATTTCGCTGACCGTCGCGGTGGTCGGGCTGGCCCGCGACGATGGCGCTCCCGCGGCAACCGCCGAATGGCTGTCGCTGCTCGGCAATCTGCTCGACCAGATCGCGCTCGCGCTCGAGCGCAGCCGGCTCGAGGTCGAGGCCCGCGATTTCGTCAGCCTGCGCGAACGCGACCACACCCGCTCGACCTTGCTGTCGTCGATCGGCAAGGACCTCGAACCGCCGCTGAGCGCCATCGGCAGCGCCGTCGACAGCCTCCGCCGCAGCGGTAAGGGCGACAAGGAAACGCTGGCCGCGATCGGTGCCGAGACCGCCCGGCTGCAGCGCTATCTCGCCAACCTCCTCGATCTCACGCCCGAGGCCGACCAGCGCCCGATCGAAGTCGGCGGGGTCGCCATCGACCTGTTCCGCCGCTCGGTCAGCAGGAATGGCGAGGACGTCCATCTGACCCCGAAGGAATATGCCATTCTGGCCGAGCTCGCCAAGCATCCCGGGCGGGTCCTCACCCACGCCCATCTGCTGCGCACCGCGTGGGGCCCGGCGCAGGAGAAACAGACTGAATATCTGCGCGTCGCGGTCCGCAGCCTGCGCCACAAGCTCGAAGCCAATCCCGCCCGGCCGCGGCTGATCCTCAACGAGCCCGCAATTGGCTATCGGCTGAAGGTGTGACCAGGCCGCGCGGCCACGCGGTTGCGCTCAGGCGGCCGCGAGCGGCAGGCCGTGGCGGCGGCAATAGGCGATGGTGGTCGATTCATGGTCGCGGAATTGGCGGCGCCGGGCCGCGCTCGGCACCGCCCCGAGCGCCGCCGCCTGCTTGATCACCGATCGCGCCAGCACCGCCATCAGCTCGGCCTTCTCGCGCTCGCTTTCGATCATCTCGACATAATGATCCTTGGTCGTCGGATCGATATCGAGCGGCTTGGTCAGGCTCAGCAATTTGGCCTGTTCGGCGGATTCATCCGTGTTGAGCTTGCTCAGCATGTCGATCTCGGCGTGGACCGCGGCATAGCCTTCGCGGTCGTCGCGCGGAAAATGCGACAGCATCTCGTCGGCTTCGACGCCCTTCCACGCGGTGTCGTGCCACGGCTGCCACGGCGCCCGGTAAGCAAAGACGAAATCGGGCTCGACGATCAACGGCACCGGCGTCATTTCGCCGCGCGCCTTGAGCACCGCAGTCTCGAGCGCGTCGAGCTGGGCCAGCAGGCACGGCTTGGCCACCACCCGCTCCTCGGCGAGCAAGGTGTCCGAGATCAGTTCATCGCGCAGCGCCTGGCGGCTGTGCTCGACCTTGTTCGACCAGTTCCATTGCAGGATCGCCTGTTCGAGCCCGAGCGCGATGACCACGCCAAGGACGATGATCCCGACCTCGCCGAAAAACTGGCGCCAGCCGTTGAGCGGTGTGAACGTCGTCAGACCCATTTCCCTCCCCTCGTCGGCAATGGCTACCAGACTGCGCGATGAGCGCCAACCGAAGGTCCGCGGCGAACGACCGCCACCGCCCTCATCAAATGCGCCAAGCCGTGAGATAATTTGCGTTAATCCGCATTTATCCGCTTGCATCTGATTCCAGATAAGGCACAATAGGTAGTAGCGCGGGTGGGGGAACACTCAACAACTAGTGTTCGGCGCCGGAATCACCATATTCCGGCTACGGACCAACTCGTCCCCGATTTCCACAGGGACGGAGCAGCGAATTTCCCCCGCTGGCGCCGCGAATCGGCTAGGATGCGGTCATGGCTCCGAGTCGAACAATACAGGAACAGGAAGTCCTCGACCGGGCTTCGCAGGGACAGGATCAGGCGATGGATTTTTCAACCGGCAGCGACGTCACCAGCGACGATGTCACGACCAACGTCCGCACCAGCAAGACCGTCGACGAGCGCGCGTTCGACGTCGTCACCGATCCCGCGCGCGACGATCTGCTGACCGAATTCGGCAAGGACACCTTGCGCGACCGCTATCTGCTGCCCGGCGAATCCTACCAGGACCTGTTCGCGCGCGTGGCCGCGGCTTATGCCGACAATGCCGATCATGCGCAGCGCGTTTACGACTATATCTCGCGCCTGTGGTTCATGCCCGCGACCCCGGTCCTGTCCAACGGCGGCACCGGGCGCGGCCTGCCGATCAGTTGCTATTTGAACAGCGTCTCCGACAGCCTCGAGGGCATTGTCGGGACGTGGAACGAGAATGTCTGGCTGGCGTCCAAGGGCGGCGGCATCGGCACCTATTGGGGCAGCGTGCGCGGCATTGGCGAGCCGGTCGGCCTCAATGGCAAGACCAGCGGCATCATCCCCTTCGTCCG
>JARXKO010000067.1:0-5334 GCA_030271595.1 Pseudomonadota bacterium
CTGTTCCTCCACCCGCACGAGCGCGCCGGGGGGCTTGGCATGCTGCTGGCGCGGTCGCGCTATCTGTTCATCCACGGCCATCGCCAGCGCTTCAGCGACACCGTTCTGGCCGAGCTTCGCGGGGTCATGGACGAAGGCGGCCACTCGCCCTTCTGGGACGCGATCGGCGGACGCTTTTTCGGTTTGAGCTTTCCCGAGGCGGACGAGTTCAACGCCGTCCACGGCACCCAATTCATCGCCGATTTGTTCCCCGCAACGCCAATCTATGTCGCGATGCTTCCAGATAGCGCGCGATCGGTCATGGGCCAGCCGCATCCGTCGGGCAAAGCGGCCCTCAAGATGCTCGAGAATGAGGGCTTCAGCTGGGACGGCTATGTCGACATCTTCGACGGCGGGCCGACAGTTACCGCGCGCACCGACAAGATCCGCACGGTCAGCGATGCGCGCGAGGTCACGCTGGCCAAGGACGAGGCGAGCGAGGGACCAACGATGCTGATCGCGACCGGGCGCCTGCAGGATTTCCGCGCCTGTTACGGCCAGGTCCAGGGGGCCGGCGAAAGCGTCGTCGCGCTCGATTCCAAGGCCCGCTCGATGCTCGAGGTGAAACCGGGCGACACGCTGCTGATCGCCGGGCGCTAGGCGGGTGGCGATCCGCGAAATCAATTTCGACGGGATCGTCGGGCCGAGCCACAATTATGCCGGCCTCAGCCTCGGCAATCTCGCCTCCGCGCGCAATGCGGGGGAGACATCCTATCCCCGCGCGGCGGCGCTGCAGGGGCTGGCGAAGATGCGGTCGAACATCGCGCTCGGGCTGCTCCAGGGGTTGTTCGTGCCGCCGCCGCGCCCCGCCGCCGATTGGCTGGCCGCGCTTGGCACCAGCATCGGCGCGGCGGACCCGGTAATCGCCGCCAATGCGATGAGCGCCTCGGCGATGTGGGCGGCCAATGCCGCGACCGTCAGCCCGGCGCCCGACACCGCCGACAGACGCTGCCACCTGACGGTCGCCAATTTGAAGACCATGCCGCATCGCAGCCTCGAATGGCCCGACACGCTGGCGCAGTTGCAGGTAGCGTTCGCCGCTCCAGGCTTCGCGGTTCATCCCCCGGTTCCGGTCGCGTTCGGCGACGAAGGCGCGGCCAATCACATGCGCCTGGCTGCGGGACACGGCGAGCCGGGGGTCGAGATTTTCGTATATGGGGTGAGCGGCGGGCCGTTTCCGGCGCGCCAGCATGTCGAGGCGTCGCGCGCGGTGGCACGGCTCCACCAGCTCGATCGACAGCGGACCTTCTTCGGCGCCCAGTCGGAGGAGGTCATCGCCGCCGGCGCGTTCCACAATGACGTTGTCGCCGTAGCCAATGAGCGGGTGCTGTTCGCGCACGAACTGGCGTTCGCCGACCAGGCCGCGCTGATCGACTTCTGCGCCGCCCGGGTGCGCGATTTCGATTATGTCGAGGTCGCCGCCGCCGATGTGCCACTGGCCGATGCGATCCGATCGTACCTGTTCAATGCCCAGTTGGTGACCCCGCCCGACGGCGTGATGACGTTGGTCGCGCCAACCGAATGCCGCGACACGCCCAGTGTCAAGGCGTGGATCGACCGCCACCTCGCCGGCAATGGCGCCATCCGCCGGGTCGATTATGTCGATGTCCGCCAGTCGATGGCCAATGGCGGCGGGCCCGCCTGCCTGCGGCTGCGCGTGGCGTGCGACCCAGGCGAGGTCGATCCGCGCTTCCTGGCCGATGAGGCCAAGCTCGACCGCCTCGAACGGCTGGTCGGCGAGCAGTGGCCGGCGGAGCTCGAGCCAGGCGCGATCCAGGCGCCGGCAATGATCGAGCAAATCGCAAGCGCACGGCGGGCGCTGCTCGACGGTCTCGATTTGGGACAATTGGCCTGAAATTAACCCTTCGTTGACTGTATCCGTTACGAAAAAAATGGCTCAAAAGCTTGGTCGGCACGTTGAGTGCTTAACCTATGGCGATGATTTCAAAGATGCTGCGCAAGATTGGCCGACTGTTCACGATCAAGACCCGCCTGGAGGCGTGGTTCGTGATCTATGCCATCGCTCTTGGAGCGATCGAGCGCGGCCGCCATTACCTCGACATCTATCCCGGCGGTGCCGGCTGGAGCCTGGCGCTGGCCTGTACCGGCGTGGTTTTCCTCGCCGGCGGCAAATTGCTCGATTCGGTGCGCAAGCCGGCGATCGTGCCGGCAGTCGTGGCCGGGCCCTATCGCCCGGTGCTCGAACGGCGCCCTAGGGCGCGTCGTAATCGACCCACTGCCCGGCCGCAGAATCGCTTTTCAGCGTCACGGATTTCACGTCGCAGAGATTGACCCCGGCCCAGGTGACCGGGCCAGCGCCGGCGACATTGGCGCGAATATCGAACGCGCAATCGGGATCGGCGAAGCTGACCGACTGGTTGGATCCAGGAGCGGCAGCCGCCCCGATCGGCTTCCAGCTGTCGCTGCCAGCGCGGCGAATCGACATCTGGGCGAGCGCGGTTTCGGTCCCGTTGACGAGCACGAAGCCGCGCGCGCCGGCATAGGCCGGAGCGGGCAGTGCAATCACCGCCAGTATCAAGAGCAGGCGTTTCACCCGGGTAATATAGACCCGGGCGAGCGCTTGCGAAATATTAAAATCGACGAACCGATCAGGCCGCCTGAAGTTCGGCGTAATTGGCCGGGCGCGAGCGCCAGAACACGACCTGCGGCGCCGGGCCCTGCATCATCGCATCCTTGAGCGGCAGAGCGGTGGTGCAGAACGCGCATTCGGCCGACAGCCGGCCGATGTGCCAATGGGTGCGGCCGCAGCCGGGGCAGTGATTGACTTCGCCGTCGCGATAGACCGCGTGATACCCGCGGCTGTGGGGGTTGAAGGCCTCTCTGGCCGAGTCGAAATTGCGGAGCATCATCGTGTCCTTAAAAATCCATTTGGAGCGAACAACGAGCGTCGAGTCGTTCGGTTTCATCGACATTGCGAATCCGTTTTGATTGTGTCGCATTGGCGCAACTTTCTGTTTCGAAGCCGGTCCAAGTTGATTATGGGCCGAGTCGCGAAATATTTATCCACAGGTCTGTGGATATTAACCATCTGTTAGGCCATCGGGGGGATGGTCGGTGGTTCTCTATTGCAGGGGGGAGCCGGTGGAATCGAACGAACGTTATTATCGCCGCCGCGCGATCGAGGAGCGGCTCGCGGCGCAGCGCGCGATGACCGAGGCGGCGCGTGCCTGGCATTCCAAGCTGGCGGAGGATTTCGCCACCCGGGCGATCGACGCGACGTCGGCCGCCTACTCGAACGCCGCCACCGCCTGAATCCGCCGCTGCGCGGAGATGCCGTAGAAATGCGGCATTGATCGCTGCCCAGCGCGGCGCATAAGCCGAGTTCGAGTATCGTCCGCCTGGGGTTCCAGCCCATGATCCAATGGATTTTTGCCTATCTCGGCGCCGCCTTGGCGATGCTGGTGCTCGATGGCGCCTGGCTGAGCTTTGCCGCCAAACGGCTGTACCGGCCCGAACTCGGCAACATCCTCCTCGACGGTTTCCGGATGGCGCCGGCCGCGGCCTTTTACTTTCTCTATGTCGGCGGGATCGTGTTCATCGCGGTCGCGCCCGGTCTGGCCGCCGACAAATGGACGGTCGCCTTGACCCGCGGCATGGCGCTCGGCCTGATCGCTTATGCGACTTACGATCTGACCAACCAGGCGACGCTCAAACAGTGGTCGACCACGGTCACGCTGGCCGACATGGCCTGGGGCACGGTGCTGACGGGAGTGGCGGCGAGCGCCGGCTTTTTCGCGGCGCGCTGGGCGGCCGCTCATGTCTAGGACCCGCGCGGCCCGGGGAAGAAGGCGTTGACCCTCTGCTGATAGCTGCGGAACCCCTGCCCGCGCGAGCGCAGCATATGCGCTTCGGTTGGGGGGATGCCCGACGCGTGGACCAGCAGCAGATAGATGAACGCCGGTCCGCTCAGCGCGGCATAGCCCCACGGCCAGGTGAATTCGGGGCCAATGGCGATCAGCGCATACGCCAGCCAGCCGGTCCATTCGAAAAAGTAATTGGGGTGGCGCGAGACCGCCCACAGCCCATGGTCCATGACCTTGCCTTGGTTGGCCGCGACCGAAGCGAAATCGCGCAGCTGGCGGTCGGCGACCGCTTCGCCAGCGACCGACAGCAGGAGCAGGACGAGGCCGGCCCAGTCGCTCCAGGCGAGCGCCGGCGCGGGATTGCTTGCCGCGGCGAAAATCGAGAGCAGAAGCACCAGGCCGGCCGCCGCCTGGATTTGGAGAAAACGGAACAGCCGCTGCTCCCACGCCGCGCCCCACTCGCGCTTGAGCTCGGCGTAGCGCGGATCGTCGCGGCCCTTGAGCGTGCGCCGGAGGATATGGGTGCCGAGGCGCAGCGACCAGCCGAGGATCATCCCCGCGACGAGCAGGCGGCGGGCCAGCGGTCCGCTTCCCCCCATGGCCGCAATGACTCCGCCGGCGCCAGTGGCAAAGGACCAGATGGTGTCGGTCCAACCCGACTTGCCCGGTTTGCGCGCCACTTCCCAAGCGAGCGCCATGACCAGGGACATGAAGGCGGCGAGGAACAGGAACAGCAGGATCATCGGGGCCATATCCCCCTTTACGTCGGCGCCGTGCACTAGGACGAATTCCCGCATTCCCTAAATCCGCACACGCTGCTCCAGCGTATCTGATCGGCACGCCGTTTTCGCGCGCATCGAAATGAGGGAATGGCGCGCATGACTGGTGAGCGGACGCTGAGGATCGCGGTGGTCGGAAGCGGGATTTCGGGGATGTCGGCGGCGTGGCTGCTGGCCAAGCGCCACCAGGTGACCCTGTTCGAAGCTGACAGCCGCATCGGCGGGCACAGCCATACGGTGTTGGCGGGAGGAGTGCCGGTCGACACCGGCTTCATCGTTTACAACGAGCGGACCTACCCCAATCTGACCGCTTTGTTCGAGCATTTGAAGGTGCCGACCCAAGCCAGTTCGATGAGTTTCTCGGTGTCGCTCGACCATGGCCGGCTGGAATATGCCGGGAGCCTGGGCGGGCTGTTCGCCCAGGGCCGCAATGTCGCCTCCCCGCGGTTCTGGTCGATGCTCCGCGACCTGGCGCGATTCTATCACCGGGCGCCGCGCGACCTGGCGCGGATCGGCAGCGCGAGCCTCGGCGATTATCTCGACGGGATCGGCTGCGGCCACGCTTTCCGCGACGATCATCTCTACCCGATGGCAGCGGCGATCTGGTCGACCCCGGTACACAAGATTCCCGATTATCCGGCGGCCGCGTTCATCCGCTTTTGCGAGAATCACGGGCTGCTGAAATTCCTTCG
>JARXKO010000067.1:5434-7764 GCA_030271595.1 Pseudomonadota bacterium
GTTTCGACCATGTCGTCATCGCCACCCATGCCGATCAGGCGCTGCGCCTGCTCGAGGATCCGAGCGATGAGGAAAGCGCGCTGCTGGGTGCCTTCCATTATCGCTCCAATGAGGCCGTGCTCCATTCGGACGCAGCGCTGATGCCGCGGCGCAAGCGGGTGTGGGCAAGCTGGAATTACGCGTCGGCGGCGGGGGCGCCGGGGCCGGGCCAGCCGTTGCTGTCGGTGACCTATTGGATGAACCGGCTGCAGGGCATCGCCGAGGACAACCCGCTGTTCCTGACCCTGAACCCGATCGTCGAGCCCGACCCGGCGCTGGTCCACCGGCGGATCGCCTATGATCACCCGATGTTCGACGCCGGCGCCGGCGCCGCCCAGCCCCATCTGTGGTCGCTCCAGGGCCACCGCAAGACGTGGTTTTGCGGGGCCTATTTCGGCGCCGGTTTCCACGAGGACGGGTTGCAGTCCGGACTTGCCGTGGCCGAGCAACTGGGCGGCGTGAAGCGGCCGTGGCGGGTGGCCGGGGAATCGGCGCGGATCGATGTTGGCGAAGCCCGGAACATCGCGCCCGCCGAGGCTTTGGTGGCGGCGTGATCAACAGTGCGCTTTATCTCGGGCGGGTGATGCACCGGCGGCTCCGGCCCAAGCTGCACCAGCTCGACTATCGCATTTTCTCGCTGCTGATCGATCTCGACGAGGTGGACTCGCTCGACCAGCGGCTGCGGCTGTTTTCGCGCGGGCGTTTCAACCTGCTGTCGTTCCGCGACAAGGATTATGGCGACGGGTCCGAAACGCCGCTGCGGGTGCAGGCGGAGGCCCATCTCGCAACAATCGGAGTGACCGGTATCGGCCGGATAGAATTGCTGACCATGCCGCGATTATTCGGCTTCGCGTTCAACCCGCTGAGCAATTATTTCTGTTACGATCGGGCGGGCGCGCTGACCGCGATCATCCACGAGGTCCACAATACGTTCGGCGAGCGCCACAGCTATGTGCTGACCGCCGAGGCCGAGAACGGATTGGTGCGGCAAGGCGCGGCCAAGGCCTTTCACGTCTCCCCCTTCCTGCCGATGAACCTCGATTATGCATTCCGGGTGCGCCCCCCGGGCGAGCGGCTGCAAATCGCAATCCAGGTTTCGGACCAGGCCGGGCCAGTGCTGGTCGCGGTGCAGCGCATGGACCGGCGCAACCTTACCGACGGCGCGATCCTGCGCGCTGCACTCGCCTTCCCGCTGATGACGCTTAAGGTGGTCGCCGGCATAGTGTGGGAGGCGGGCAAATTGTCGATCAAGGGCATTCGCGTGAACCGCCACCCGGGGCCGCCCGCCACAGCGGCCAGTTATGGCCCGTCGCGGCCAGCCCCCGCACAGGCCAAGGCCGCGTGAAGCGCCGCCATCTGCTCGCGCTGGTGGGCCTGGGCCTTGCCGCCATCGGGTTCGCCAGCTGCAGCACACTCACCACGTTCGACACCTTGGTGCCCAAGGACGGCGGAGTCATGGTCGCCGCGCGCGATGTCGCCTTCGGCCCCGACCAGCGCCAGCGGCTCGACGTCTATCGACCGGTAGCCGCGGCGCGCGACTTGCCGATCATCGTCTTCTTCTATGGCGGGTCGTGGCAGAGCGGGAGCAAGAACGGCTATTCGTGGCTTGCCAAGGCGCTCGCCGCGCGCGGTTTCGTGGTCGTCATCCCCGATTACCGGCTTCACCCGGCGGTGCGTTACCCAATGTTCCTCGAGGACAATGCCGCGGCGGTGCGCTGGACCATCGCCAATGCCAAAAAGGTCGGCGGCGACCCGGCGCGCCTCGTCCTCGCCGGTCATTCGGCGGGGGCGTATAATGCGGCGATGCTGGCCTATGACCCGCGTTGGCTCGGCGCCGAACAGAAACAGGTGCACGGGTTCGTCGGGCTGGCCGGGCCGTACGACTTCCTGCCATTCGACACCCAGGTCACGCGCGACGTGTTCGGCGCGGCGCCCGATTTGCAATCGACCCAGCCGGTCAACTACATCGATGCCGGCGATCCGCCCGCCTTTCTTGGAACTGGCGATACCGACACCACCGTTCGGCCAAGGAACAGCGACCGGCTCGCGGCGAAGCTCGAAGCGGCAGGAATAGCGGTCGAGCGCAAGCGCTACGCCAAGATCGGTCATATCGGCATCCTGACCGCGCTCGCCAAGCCGTTTCGCGGGCGGGCGCCGGTGCTCGATGATGTAGCGGCGTTCGCGACGAAGGTGACCCGGTAAGGCGGTCACACGAGCCAATCGATGGTGCGGGTGGTGGCGCGCCCGGAAGGATTCGAACCTCCGGCCCCCAGATTCGTAGTCTGGTGCTC
>JARXKO010000068.1:0-5995 GCA_030271595.1 Pseudomonadota bacterium
CAGGGCAATTTCGGCAATATCGACGGCGATAACGCCGCCGCCTACCGCTACACCGAGGCGCGGCTGACCCCCGCCGCGATGGCGCTGATGGCGGGGCTCGACGAAGGCACGGTCGCGTATCGGCCGACCTATAACGGCGAGGACGACGAGCCCGAGATTTTTCCCGGGCTGTTCCCCAATCTGCTCGCCAACGGGTCGAGCGGGATCGCGGTCGGGATGGCGACCAGCATCCCGCCGCACAACGTCCGCGAGCTTGCGGACGCGGCGGCGGCGCTGGTCGATGACCGCCGGATCGACGACCGCGCGCTGCTGCAATATGTGCGCGGGCCCGATTTCCCAACCGGCGGCGTGCTGATCGACGACGAGGATGTCATCGCCCGCGCCTATGTCAGCGGCCGCGGCTCTTTCCGAATCCGCGCCAGAATCGAGAAAGTGACGGAGAAGGGCGGCGGCTGGCACCTGCTGGTGACCGAAATCCCATATGGGGTGCAGAAGGGCAGGCTGATCGAACAGATCGCCGGTCTCATCGGCGACAAGAAGCTGCCCATCCTGGCGGATGTCCGCGACGAGAGCGCGGAGGATCTGCGGGTCGTCCTCGAACCGCGCAGCAGGACGGTCGATCCGGCCTTGCTCGAGGAAAGCCTCTACCGCCTGACCGAGCTCGAAACCCGCTTCCCGCTCAACCTCAACGTGCTCGACAAGGAACGCACGCCGGGCGTGATGAGCCTTAAGGAAGTACTCCTCGCGTGGCTCGATTTCCAATTCGATGTGCTGGTCAACCGTTCGCTCCACCGGATGGCGAAGATCGACGACCGGCTGGAGCTGGTCGCGGGTTTCCTCACCGCTTTCCTCAACCTCGACCGGATCATTGTCATCATCCGCACCGAGGATGAGCCCAAGCCCGTGATGATCGCCGAATTCGCACTCAATGAGCGCCAGGCCGAGGCGATCCTCAACATGCGGCTGAGGAGCTTGCGCAGGCTCGAGGAAATGGAACTGACGAGGGAGCGCGAAGCGCTGACCAGGGAACGCGGGGAGCTCGACAAATTGGTCGGCAGCCGCGACCGCCAGAAGACCCGCATCAAGCGCGACCTGGCGGCCATGCGCGACAAGTTCGGCGACGATCGGCGGACCGCGATCAAGCCCGAAGCGGCTGGCGCACGAACCGAAATCGACTGGACCCAGATGATCGAGAAGGAGCCGGTGACGGTGATGCTGTCGCAGCGCGGCTGGGTGCGGGCGATGAAGGGCCATGCCGCGCTCGGCGAGGTGGCGGAGATGAAGTGGCGCGAGGGCGACGGCCCGTTCATCCATTTCCATGCCCAGACCACCGACCGGCTGGCGTTATTCGCCTCGAACGGACGGGTGTACACCTTGGGGGCGGACAAATTGCCTGGCGCGCGCGGCTTTGGCGAGCCGGTGCGGCTGTTCATCGACCTCGAGGCCGAGGTCGATATCGTCCAGCTGCTGCTGCTCAGGCCGGAGATGAAATTGCTTGTCGCTTCGTCCGACGGTCGCGGGTTCGTGACCAGCGGCGAAGCGGTGCTCGGCGAAACCCGCAAGGGCAAGCAATTGGTCAATCTGCGGCAGGGGGCACGGGTGGCGGTGGTCCGTCTTGTGCCCGACGGCGCGGACACGGTCGCGGCGATCGGCGAGAATCGCAAGATGCTGGTGTTCCCGCTGGCCGAATTGCCCGAGCTCGGGCGCGGGCAGGGGGTGACCTTGCAGCGCTATCGAGACGGCGGCCTCGCCGATGCGGTCGCGCTGCGCCTCGGCGACGGCCTCAGCTGGAGGCTCGGGGGGGAGACCGGGCGGACCCGGACCGAAAGCGATTTGACTCCGTGGCGCGCCGCCCGCGGTGCCGCGGGACGGATGCCGCCGGTCGGGTTCCCGCGCGATAATCGCTTCGATTAACCAATCCGGGATAACCGGCCGCCAGCGCCACGTGGATACGCGAAATTAACTGATTGGCGCGCACAAGCACGCGCATGCAGGCCGCCTCCAAACGCCTGCCTGGCCTCACGGTCGGGCGGATGGCCAGTTCGACCACGATCCTGCCCCTCGGGACGGCGGACGATGGCGGCTTGCTTGGAGCATTGCCGATTGCCGCGGCGATCATCGAGCGCGGGCCGGACCGCGATTTGCGCATGGCCGGACATAATGATCGCTTCAGTGCGCTTCCCTCGGCCAGCCGCGAGACCCCGGTGTGGGACAGCGCGGCGGTCCTCAGCGCGGGTCCGGTGGCGGAATTGATCCAGGCCTATTTCGATGAAACCGATATCGCCGGAGAGCTTGATTTCCGCGATGGGGAAGGGGTCGCGTCGCGCTATTTCCGGGTCAAGCTGGCGCCGTTGCCGAAGCTCGCCGATTGCGGCGAACGCTGCCTCCTGAGCGTCGTCGACCGAACCGTCGAAGTCCAGTCGGAGCGCGCGCTGCGCGCCGAAATGCTGCGCGACAGCCTCACCGGCCTGCCCAATCGCGTGGCGTTCAGCGAAGCCGTCGAATGCACCGGCGACAAGGACATGGGCGACGTCGAGCATGCGGTGCTGGTGGTCGACATGCTGCGTTTTTCGCGCATCAACGAGAGCATGGGCAGCCTTGCCGGAGACGAATTGCTGATCACCTTCGCCCGCCGGCTGATCCTCGCGCTGCGCGCCGGCGACATCCTGGCGCGCACCGGAGGCAATGAGTTCGGGATTTTGGTGACTCTTCGCCGCGGCGTCGAGGACGCGCTGACCGCTGCCGAGCGAATTCAGGAAGTGATGACCGCACCGTTCAAGATCTCCGACCTCGAAATCCGGGTCGAATGCGCGATCGGCGTCGCGCTGATGCACGGCGGCCAGGACTCCGAGGAATTGTTCCGCAACGCGCAATTCGCGGTCAAGCAGGCCAAGCAGGCGGGGCGGCCGCAGGTCTATGAGCCCAAGCAGGCGACCGAGGCGCGGCGTCGCTTTTCGATCGAGACCGAGCTCCGCCGCGCGCTCGAGAAAGAGCAGCTCGAGCTTCATTACCAGCCGCTGGTCGACCTCAAATCTGGCCAGGTGGCCGGGTTCGAGGCGCTGGCCCGCTGGACCCATGAGGAGCGGGGCGAAATCAGCCCGCAGGAATTCATTCCGGTGGCCGAGGAATCGGGGCTCATCCTGCAGCTTGGCCGGTGGGCGATGGACCGTGCGCTCAAGACGCTGGCCGATTGGGACCGCGAGGCCGGCGAAGCGCTGCCTTTATACGTCGGTGTCAATTTGTCGGCGATTCAGGTCGCGCGCGACAATATCGCCGAGATGGTTGCAGAATCGCTGCGCTCGAACGGACTTTGCGGAAACCGGCTGACGCTCGAGTTGACCGAAAGCTCGATCGTCCAGGACCCGGGCCGGGCGACGCGCGTGTTCGAATCGCTCAAAGCCTTGGATACGACCGTCGCCATGGACGATTTCGGCACCGGCTATTCAAGCCTCGCCTACCTCCAGCGCCTGCCGATCGATATTCTCAAGATCGACAGAAGCTTCGTCTCCGGGATGATGGTCGATCCCGACAGCGTCGCCATCGTCCGGGCGGTCCTCAGCCTCGCCGATGCGCTCGGCATGTCGACCACCGCCGAGGGGATCGAGACGGTCGAGCTTGCGACCACGCTTGCGGCGCTCGGCTGCGCGGCTGGGCAGGGCTATTATTTCGCCAAGCCGCTCGAAGCCAATGCGGCGTTCGAATATTTCAAGTCGCGCCGGCGCTAAAGGTGGCCCGGACGGCCATTTTTCCGCCCCCCCTTGCGGCTGGAACCCGGTTCTGACCAAGATGCGCTAGAATGTTCCCCCACCACGCCCTTCTGGATTCGCTCGTCGACAGCCCGATTGCGATGGTGGTGACCAACCCGCGCCAGCCCGACAATGTCATCGAGCTGGCCAATCGCGCCTTCTGCAAACTTTCCGGATACGCCGAGCGCGAGATCATCGGCCGCAATTGCCGTTTCATGGCGGGCGCGGCGAGCGATCCCGCGGCGCGCGCGCACATGCGCCAGGCGATCATCGACGAGCGACCGACACTGGTCGAAATCCTCAACTATCGGGCCGACGGAAGCAGTTTTCGCAATGGCGTGATGATCGCGCCATTGTTCGACGATGACGGCCGGCTGACCTATTTCCTGGGATCGCAGGTCGATCTCGGCGACGGCCAGCCGGCAGCGCTGACCGCGCGCCGGGCGGATGCCTTTGAGATGGTCAGCGCGCTTCCCGGGCGGCAACGTGAAGTCCTTGGCGCGATGGCCCAGGGCTTGCTCAACAAGCAGATCGCCTATCGCCTCGGGATCGCCGAAAAGACCGTCAAGATGCACCGCTCGCTGCTGCTCGAACGGCTCGGCAAGGTGACCAGCGCCGAGGCGATCCGGATCGCGGTCGAGGCCGGGCTCTAGCCGGCTGCGCGGCCGATCATCTCGGCGACCAGCGCATCGAACGCAGCGCCGCCTGGAAATCCCTCATCGGCCCAGCGGCGGTCGATCGCGCGCAAGGTCCGGGCGACGACCGGTCCTTCTTTGAGCCCGAGCTTAATCAGCGCGCCGCCGCCGACCGGCAGTCGCGGGGGAGCCCAGCCGTGGATGAAGGCAGCCTCCGCCGGCTGGCCCGCGAGGAGCAGCCGGTCGACCGCGCAATCGACGCCGAGCCGATAGGCCAGCGCCTGGGGCGAGGACATAAGGTCCGCCCCAGCCGCACAGCCGAGGCGCTTGCGCGCCTTGTTCGACAATTTGAGCCGTGCCGCGACGGCTTCGGCGAGATGATGGTCGCGCGGCAACAACGCCGCCAGCCGGCGCAAGCCGTCGGGCTGAATCTTCGCCGCCCGCTCGGCCATGACCAGGGCGCGCAACACGGCTCCGTGCTTCGGCTCGATCTCGGGGATGATCGGCTTGATGATCCCGCGTTCGAGCATCAACCCCACCGTCGCCGACGGGTCGGGCAAGGCGAGCAGTTTGATCAGCTCGTCGGCGATCCGTTCGCGTGATAACGCCATCAGGTCGTTGGCGCGCGCGGTGCACGCGGCAAGCGCTGCCGGATCGGGCTCGCCGCGCCCGAAGCGGGCGTGGAAGCGGAAGAAGCGCAGAATCCGCAGATGGTCCTCGGCGATGCGCTGGAGAGGATCGCCGATGAACCGCACCCGGCGCTGTTCGAGATCGGCGAGGCCACCGAAATAATCGAACAATTCGCCGCTCGCCGGATCGGCCGACAGCGCGTTGATGGTAAAATCGCGGCGTGCCGCATCCTCGCGCCAGTCGTCGGTGAAGGCGACCGTCGCGCGGCGGCCGTCGGTGGTGACGTCGCGGCGCAGGGTCGTGATCTCGACCGGTTTGCCGTCGCTCACCGCGGTAATCGTGCCATGGTCGATGCCGGTCGGAACGGCCTTGATCCTGGCCGCCTTGAGCCGCTCGAGCACGTCGTCGGGGACGAGCCGGGTGGCGAGATCGAGGTCGCTGACCTTGAGTCCCATTAGCACGTCGCGGACCGCGCCGCCGACATAGCGGGTCAGCCCGTCGTCGCCGCCGAGCGCGTCGAGCACCCGCCCGACTCCGCGGCGCCGGCGCCATTTGGCGGCGTCGATGGTCAGCGCCATTCAAGCCTCTGCGACAGATTGACGATCATCGCCGCGGTTGCCCCCCAGATTTTCCGTCCCTCCCAGTTGATCTCGTAATACTGGCGGTCGCGGCCGCGGAACAGCGCGGTCCGCCGCTGATGATTGGCGCGATCGAGGACAAAGTCGAGCGGCGCCTCGAACCAGTCGGCGACTTCATGCTCGTGGGGCTCGAGCGCGAGCCCCGGCGGAATCACGCCGAGCACCGGGACGACATCGAACCCGGTGATCGTGCGGTAGGAATCGAGGGCGGCGACCACGGCGACGCGCGCCGGATCAAGTCCGAGCTCCTCATTGGCTTCGCGCAAGGCAGCGGCGATGGCGTCCTCGCCGTCATCGATCCGGCCGCCGGGAAAGGCAACCTGGCCGGCATGGGTTCGCATATGCT
>JARXKO010000068.1:6095-7737 GCA_030271595.1 Pseudomonadota bacterium
GCGGCGCTGGTCGATCGCCTCCTGCAACTGGCTGAGGCTGATTCCCTGGAGGGCAATCGGAGCGCGGCTTTCTGGCATGTTGCGCCTCCTTGGATTGCTTCGCGCCCGCGCTCAAGGCAGGAGTCATGGCGATGACCGATCAATCTCACCGAACGGCGATCGTCACCGGCGCTGCAAAGCGCGTCGGCGCGGCCATCGCCAAGGCTCTGGTCGACGATGGCTGGACGGTGGTCGCGCATGTTCATCATGCAGCCGACGAAGTCCCCGCCGGAACGGTCAAGATCGTTGGCGACCTCACTGACCCGCAATTGCCGGCGCGGATTATCGGCGCGCATTACGGGCTGCCGCCGCTCAGGCTGCTGGTCAACAATGCTGCGCGCTTCGCGTGGGACGGGCCGGGCCAATTCAGCGCCGCCGAATTCGATCATCATATGGCGGTCAATCTGCGCGCGCCGGTCGCGTTGACCGACCTGTTCGCGGCACTTGAGGAGGGCGAGGAAGACCGGCTGGTGATCAACCTGCTTGATTCGAAGGTCGCAGCGCCCAATCCCGATTATCTCAGCTACACTTTATCCAAGGCCGGCCTCGCCGCCTGGACCGAGATTGCAGCGCGGGCCTATGCGGCGCGGCGGGTCCGGGTCAACGCCATCGCCCCGGCGCTGATGCTGCGCTCGCCCGGCCAGAGCGCGGAAAATTATCGCGCGATGCATGGCCGCAACCCGCTTCGCCGCGGGGTCGACCCGGCCGACGTCATTGCCGCCATGCGCTATTTGATCGACGCGCCGGCGGTGACTGGGCAAATGCTCATGCTCGATTCGGGCCAGCGCTTCATGGGCCTTGATCGCGACGTGCAATTCCTGGGGGATGAATGACCGAAACCGCGCCACGGATCGTCGGCCTCGTGCCCGACCATATCAAGGTCCGCTCGGCGCGGATCATCCTCGAAGCGCTCGAGGTGCAGGTCGATGTCGGTTTTCACGATTTCGAGGTCGGCGTTCCGCAACGATTGCTGGTCAGTGTCGAAATCTGGCTCGACGATGTTGCGGCACCGGCCGGCGACGATCCCGCACTGGCGTGGAATTACGACGTCGTGCGCAAGGATGTCGAACGAATCGCCGCCGCGCGCCGCTATAATCTGCAGGAAACCCTGGCGCATGCATTGTTCGATTGCATCGCATCGCGATGCGGGGTCAGGGCGCTTCGAATTCGCACGTCGAAACCGGATATTTATGCGTCGGCGCATGGAGTCGGCGTAGAAATCTCGTCCTTTGAAGGACTTTGGCCGAAATGCTGACCGATCAGGGTGACAAAACGAGTTTCCTGCCTTTCGGATATGGAACAAAATGCGTTGCGCGGCCTTTGACGCGGATGTAGGGAGGCGCGCTTGTCGCCGATGATATGTTGATACATCGGCGTGCTTATACAGGCGACAGGGCGTTGAACCTTACGTTCGGTCAGACCGTGTCAGACCACGGCGTGTCGAGGAGATTATTGGGTTAATGTCATACGCCCAAAAGAAAGATATCAGCGGTAACCGGACACTTGCCATTGTCATGGTGGTGATCATCCAGTTCGCCCTTGGTTACGCGATCATCACCGGCCTCGCTTATAACGTCATCAAGAAGGCGGCCGAGGACCTGAA
>JARXKO010000069.1 GCA_030271595.1 Pseudomonadota bacterium
GAATAAGTGCTGCCGTAGCTCAGTGGTAGAGCGCATCCTTGGTAAGGCTGAGGTCGTGAGTTCAATCCTCACCGGCAGCACCATTTGCGGGTCGAAGCCGGGCGCATGGCCTAGGCCGCCGGCGGCATAACCAGCAATTGACCGCGAAGCGATATCGCACCAGCCCGCCCGTTGACGCGTCGCCGCCGGAACGCCACAGCGCCGCCATGCTCTTCGTCTCGGACAATGCGGCCCCGGTCCATCCCAAGGTAATCGAGGCGATCGCCGAGGCCAATCACGCCGACATCGCTTATGATGGCGATGCCTATAGCGCTCGGCTCGACGGCGCTTTCTCCGAGCTGTTCGAACGCGACGTGCGCGTGCTGTGGGTGACCACCGGGACCGCCGCCAATTGCCTCGCTCTGGCCGCTCTGTGCCCGCCGTACGGGGCGATTGTGTGCCACCGCGACGCGCACATCGAAGTCGACGAGGCCGGCGCACCCGGGTTCTTCACCGGCGGGGCCAAGTTGATGCTGGTCGATGGCGCCGGGGCCAAGGTCGCGCCCGACGGCCTGGCCGCCGCCTGCGACCGGATCCGGCCCGACGTCCACCAGGTTCAGCCGACGACGCTGAGCATCACCAATGCCACCGAATATGGCCTCAGCTACCGTGCTTCCGAAGTCGCCGCGCTGGGCGAGATCGCGCGGGCACGCGGCCTTGGCTTTCACATGGACGGCGCTCGCCTGGCCAATGCTTTAGCCTTCACCGGCGAGCGCCCGGCCGACGTCACCTGGCGCGCCGGGGTCGACGCTTTGTCCTTCGGCTTCGTCAAGAATGGCGGGCTCAATGCCGAGGCCCTGGTGCTGTTCCGGACCGATCTCGCGGACGAGATCGCGGTCCGGCGCAAGCGCTCCGGGCACTTGCTGTCGAAGGGGCGGTTCCTGGCGGCGCAATTATTGGCCTTGCTCAAGGACGATCTGTGGCTGGCGAATGCCGGCGCCGCCAATGACGTCGCCCGGCGGATTGCCGCGGCCGCGTCGCACCGGCTGCTCTATCCGGTCGAGGCCAATGAGCTGTTTCTCAGGGTCAGCGCCGAGGAGGCTGCCGCGTTGCGCGCGCAGGGTTTCGACTTCTACGACTGGGGCCCGGGCGAAATCCGGCTGGTTGCAAGCTGGGACGGGCAAGGCGAGTCCGCCGATCGCCTGGCCGCGGCGATCGCCGCTTTGTGAGCAAGAACGAGGGGTCCGGCCTCAACGGCGTCATCCTGCCGTTCATCATTTTTACCGCCATCTGGGGATCGACGTGGATCGTCATCCGCGGCCAGATCGGTGCCGTGCCGCCGCAATGGTCGGTCGCGTACCGCTTTGTAATCGCTGCCGCGGCAATGGCGGCGGTCGCTCGCTACAAAGGCCAGAGCCTGGCCATCGGCTGGGCCAGCGCGCCGGCGGTCGCGTTCCTCGGCTTCACCCAGTTCAGCGTCAATTTCAACGCGGTCTACCTGGCCGAGCGCTATATCACCTCGGGCGTGGTCGCGACCGTGTTCGGCCTGTTGCTCATCCCCAGCAGCCTGCTCGGCTGGGCCATACTCGGGCAAAAACCCGGCCAGCGCTTCCTGCTTGGTTCGCTGGTTGCGATCGCCGGAGTGGCGTTGCTGTTCGTCCATGAACTCGGCGGCCACGCCGCCGGCCGGGCGGCGATCGCATTGGGCATCGGCTGGACCCTCATCGGCATGGTCGGCGCGTCCAGCGCCAACGTCTTTCAGGCGCGCCAGCAGATCCGCCATCTGCCGTTGTTCAGCCTGCTTGCCTGGTCGATGGCCGCCGGGGCATTGCTCGACAGCGTAATCGCCTTTGCAGTCGCCGGCCGGCCGGTGTTCGTTGGCGAACCCGCTTATTGGATCGGACTGATTTATCTGGCGCTGTTTGCCTCGGTCCTCGCCTTCAGCCTTTATTATCCGGTGGTGCGCCGGATCGGCCCGGCCCGAGCCGCGTATTCGAGCATGATCGTGCCGATCATCGCGATGGGCTTTTCGACCTCGCTCGAGGCCTATCGCTGGACTCCGACGACCATTTCCGGAGCAGCACTCGTGCTTGCCGGAATGGCCCTTGCGCTGAGCCGCAGCCGCACCCGGATCACTGCCCCCGACGCCGCCTAGACACGATTTCTTAAGGGACTCGGAGGATCATCGTGGGCGTCATGATCCCGATGAAACACAGCAGTATTTTCAAAAGCCGCTGGATGGCGCTCATCTGGGCGGCCGGGATGATCTGGTTCGCGCTCGATGTGGCTGCACCATCGGCGACGGCGGGCAATCAGGGAGCGGACGAGCCGACCGATGTCACCGGCGCTCCGGTGACCAGCGACGACGCTGCCAAGATCGGCGACATCATCAACGGAATTTAAGGCGCCGCGTTCAGCAGTTGATCGTCTCGATGTGCCAGCGGCGCTGCTCGGCGCTCGACCCGGGCACGTCATTGACCCGCCGGAGCGTCGCCTTGCATGTCATCTGATAGGGCGATCCGCTGCGCAAGGTGAGGTCGAGGGTCAACGGCACGGCGATGAAGATCGAGCCCATCGCGCCTTCCTCGTCGGTCGCCGTTCCGGCGGTCAGCCTGACCTTGGGATAATCCTCAAGGCTGGCCGAGAATTGCGCCGCCGCGGTGGCGTTGGTCCAATATTTGGCGGCGTCCGGGAATGAGCCGGTTTGTGCCATTGCCCCATAGGCTTCGACCACGGCCTTCGCCGCTGCCGGGCTCTTGGGGTCGAGCGTTGGCGCCGGCGCGGGCGCGCTGATCGCCGCATTGGCATCGACTGCATTGCCTGGCATGACCACGTTCGCCGCATTGGCGGCCTCGTCATTGTTGCCCGCCGGGCCGCTACAGGCGCCAAGCGCGGTCATTGCCGCTCCGATCAGGACGGTCTTTAATTTCACGATCGTTCCTCCATTCGGAACCCCAATAGCAGAGCTTCGTTCGTTGCGCTGCCACAACAGGTGTCACAGGGAGAGTTTTCATGGCCGATAATGACGGCGAAAAGACGACCATCGTCGAAACTGGCGGCGGCGGAGGCGGCGGCGTACTTGCGGTCGTGATCCTCATCATCGTGGTGCTGGTATTGCTGTATATGTTCCGCGGTCAGCTTGGCCTCGACGGCAGCAAGACCACCGTCAACGTTCCCGACAAGATCGACGTCAACGTCAACCATAATTGAGGCCCCTGGCTTCGTACATTCGTTCGGGCGCGGCTCCTGCGGGTGCCGCGCCCGTTTGAGTTTATGGGTGTGAGGCACTAACCGGTGGGGCGATGACCGATGCGCTCCAGTATCTGACCGGCTTTGGCGGCTATTTCGAAAGCGAGGCGGTGCCAGGTGCGCTGCCCAAGGGGCGCAACAGCCCCCAGCGGCCGGCGTTCGGCCTTTATGCCGAACAATTGTCGGGCAGCGCCTTTACCGCGCCCCGCCACGAAAACCGCCGTTCCTGGCTTTATCGTCTGCGCCCGACCGCCGACCATCGCCCGTTCGAGCGCTATGCCGGGGCCAAGCTGTTCGCGCCGGGAACGGTGGAAGAACCGCTCGCGCCGAACCGGCTGCGCTGGGATCCGCCCGCCGATTTGCCGCAGGGTTGCGACTTCGTCGACGGCATCGTCACCATGCTCGCCAACCGCGATCCGGTCGACCTCGAAGGGGTGGCGGTTCACCTCTACCGGGCGGACAAGTCGATGGAGCGCCGGCTGTTCGTCAATGCCGACGGCGAGCTCCTGATCCTGCCGCAATCGGGCGAACTGCGCATTTTCACCGAGTTCGGCCGGATCGACGTCGCTCCGGGCTCGGTCGCGCTGATCCCGCGCGGGGTCCGGTTCCGGGTCGATGTCGCCAACGATTCGGGGGGCGGGGCGCGCGGTTATATCGCCGAAAATCACGGCCTTCCGTTCCGCCTGCCAGACCTTGGGCCGATCGGCGCCAATGGCCTCGCCAGTGCGCGCGATTTCGAGGCTCCGGTGGCGGCATTCGAGGACCGCGACGAGCCCACCGAGGTCGTGCAGAAATATCTCGGCAGCCTGTGGACGACAATGCTCGACCATTCGCCGCTCGACGTCATCGCCTGGCACGGCAATTACGTTCCCTGCCGCTACGATCTCGCCCGCTTCAACACCATCGGCACGGTCAGCTTCGACCACCCCGATCCCTCGATCTTCACGGTGCTCACCAGCCCCAGCGACGTGCCCGGCAGGGCCAATGCCGATTTCGTCATTTTCCCGCCGCGCTGGATGGTCGCCGAGGACACGTTCCGGCCGCCATGGTTTCACCGCAACGTGATGAGCGAGGCGATGGGCCTGATCCGCGGCGCGTATGACGCCAAGGCCGAAGGCTTTGCGCCCGGCGGCCTGTCGCTGCACAATCTGATGAGCGGGCACGGTCCCGACGTCGCCAGCTGGAAGGGCGCGAGCGAGGCCGATCTCAAGCCGCACAAGATCGATGGCACCTTGGCCTTCATGGTCGAAAGCTGCTGGCCGTTCCGCCCGACCCGCTTCGCGCTCGACCGCGCGCAGAGCGATTATGACCTTGCCTGGGCCAATTTTCCCAAGGCCACTTTGCCATGAGCGCCACGGATCCGACCATCGACCCCAAGACCAAAAGCTGGGTGGAAAGCGCCAACGGCGGCAGCGATTTTCCGCTCCAGAACCTGCCCTTGGGCATCTTTTCCGAAGCCAAGGGCCTGCGCCGCCCGGGGGTTGCGATCGGCGATTACATCCTCGATCTGCCGGCCATCGCCGAGGCCGGGCTTCTCGACGGCGAGTGGCTCGAGGATCTCGCCCAGCCGGTGCTCAACGCCTTTCTCTCCCGCGGCCATGCCGCGCAGGGCGAGCTTCGCGCGCGCCTCCACGAACTGCTGTCGGACGAGCGCTTTCGCGACGACGTCGAGCCGCAGCTTATCGGCCAGAGCGAGGTCCATATGCACGTGCCGTGTGTGATCGGCGATTACAGCGATTTCTACGTCGGCATCCATCACGCGACCAACATCGGCAAGCAGTTCCGGCCCGACAATCCGCTGCTGCCCAACTACAAATATGTGCCGATTGGGTATCATGGGCGGGCGAGTTCGGTCCGCGCCACCGGCGAACCGGTCATTCGCCCCAACGGCCAGCGTAAGGCGCTCGACGCCGAGGCGCCCGAATATGGGCCGAGCCGGCGCCTCGATTACGAACTCGAGCTGGGCCTGTGGATCGGGCGCGGCAACGAGCTTGGCCAGCCTATTCCGATCGCCGAAGCGGCCGGGCACATCGCCGGCTATTGCCTGCTCAACGACTGGTCGGCGCGCGATCTGCAGGCGTGGGAATATCAGCCTTTGGGCCCGTTTCTGGCCAAGAATTTCCTCACCAGCGTTTCGCCCTGGGTAGTCAGCGCGCAGGCGTTGGCCCCGTTCCGCAAGGCCATGCCTGGGCGGCCCGCTGGCGATCCGCAGCCCTTGCCCTATCTCGACGACCCCGCCGATCGCGCCGCCGGCGCCCTTGCGATCCAGCTCGAAGTCACGCTGACGACTGAAAAGATGCGCGCCGCGGGCCTCGCGCCGCACATCCTCTCGCGCGGCTCGGCCGATGCGGCGATGTACTGGAGCGCGGCGCAGATCGTCACGCACCACAGCGCCAACGGCTGCAACCTTCAGCCCGGCGACCTCATCGGCACCGGCACCTTGTCGACCGACAGCGGCGACGGCCTCGGTTCGCTGATGGAGATCAGCAACGGCGGCAAGACCCCGCTCAGTCTCGCCAGCGGCGAAACCCGCAGCTTTCTCGAGGACGGCGATGAAATCGTCATGCGCGCCTGGTGCGAGGGGGATGGCGCAGTCCGCATCGGTTTTGGCGAATGCGCCGGGCGGGTTGTTACTTCCGGCGTTTGACCCGGCGCGCAGTCGGATCTCGATCTCAGCTTGCTCTCAAAGACGTTTCCACGCCTACCATTGCCTGATTGCAAACCAGTTGATTCACATCAAAGCCGAGCCGCGGGTAGCCGTGTCTAGTTCGTATTCGCAGTTAGCGAAGTCGCATGCTGCACTGGGAGCGTGAAGAAGCGCGGGGGAATAACCGTTGAAGGCACGGGTCGCGGACCGTTCTACCTCGAGTGCTCTCCCCGGAGCCAACGGCAAACGCCTGCCCATGTCCGTCGCGTTCGCAACGAGGCACTCAAGTCCCGCATTGCTGAGGTATCTGTCTGGACTTGCGGTTTGGCTGATAAGCTTCGCACTGCGGTTGCTCATCCAACCCTTGACGCCTTACTCGCCGCATATTCTCTTCATCCCGAGCCTGATGCTCGTCGCGTGGCTGTGGGGCACCGGGCCTGCCCTGCTGTTTCTCGCAACCACGACAATAGCAGCTTCGATCTACTTCATCCCTCGGCTGGAAGAGTTCCATTTAACCGATCCGACCGAACTCACGACTTCCCTGCAATTCATCTTCGTCGCCGGTGCCGTTATCCTCATCATTGACCGGCTGGTGGCGGCACGGCGGGACCTCGACAGAGAGCTAAAGAGCACTCAGCAGCTCAGTGCACAGCGACAAACCTTGCTCGAGGAAATCAACCACCGCGTTAAGAATCATCTTCAGGCAATCATCGCATTGACGCCTGCTGGTCTCGACGACCGCATTGATCAAATTAGAGTGCGCATGCTCGTGCTGGCACGTGCTTACGACAAGCTCAGTCTGAAGGCCGAGGGACCCAAGGTTGATGCTGAAACCTTCCTCGCCGGGCTCACGCGTGATTTCCAAGAATCGCTGGCGCCGAACGGCGCAGTCACGTTGAATTGCTCGGTCACCTGCAGACCGCTCACGAGCAAAGAAGCAGTGTATTTAGGGCTGATTGCCAATGAGGCTGTGTCGAACTCCCTCAAATACGCCTTTCCAGACGGGCACGGGCAAATCGAGATTACCTTGCATGAACATGACGGCAAGCGGACACTGGTGGTCAGGGACAATGGCGAGGGCGACGCCGGTACGATCAAAGGAACCGGTCAAGGACGCCGGCTCATGAGCCGGCTTGCTCAAGATCTCTGTGGCGAAGTTCGCGGTGGCGAAATTCGCGCGGAAGGCCACGACGGGTACCGCGTTACTCTCACGTATCCCGCGCCTGCGCAGCCGAGGCTGTTAGAGGCTAGCTAGCTCTGAGAAAGTGCTTCGGAGGCATGAAAAGTGCACGAATCGCTCCCGTCGACTCGAGTTGATGGTCTCCGCCGGCGTCATAGAAGCGGCAACTCTAACGTCTCGTTTTCACCCAAATCAGACATTAGGAGGCGGCCCGGATGCACTGGTCTTCATGCGATAAACGGGGGCAAATTGGCGCCAGAGCCTAGCTGAGCTTGAGGACGTCGCCGTGGCTGCCCTGAGCCGTTAACGATGCTCCAGCTGATGCAGCATCAAATAGGCTTTGCAACTGGTGCCAGCCAATTCGAGGGGAAGAGAAACTTGCCTGAAGAACGTCAGGGATCCGGAGCCAAAGTGCTCTCTGGGGTCCAAACCTAGATCGGCGGAAAACCGCTAAACCTCGGGGAAGTGGGCACAAAGCCGGCACCTCCCATCTCAGCTAAGTTATTGTTTAAGAAGAAAAATTATGAGTGGTGCCGCTTACAGGACTCGAACCTGTGACCCCCGCATTACGAATGCGATG
>JARXKO010000070.1:0-2347 GCA_030271595.1 Pseudomonadota bacterium
TGGTGCCGTGATCGCGGCTTCGGAAGAGGAATTGCGAGCCGATGTAGATCGTGCCCTTTTCATTGGGCGACAAAGCAATCGGGGTGTTCCAGTTGAAGCGCAGCTTTTCCTTATAGTCCGCGGTCGGCTGGATATTGCGCTGCTCGAGCGTCTTGCGGTTGATCCGGCCGATGTGACCGCCTTGATATTCGGCATAGGCAAAATTGGGGTCGGACGGGTCGGAAAAGGTCCAGAAACCGTCGCCGCCAAACAGATTTTCCCAGCGGCTGTTGGTGATCCCGCCGGGATATTCCTGATCGCCCGCCCAGGACGAATTGTCCTGTAGCCCGCCGTAGACCTGATACGGGTCCTTGTCGTCGGCACTCACGTGATAGAACTGGCTGACCGGCAGGTTACTGGCCTTCCACCAGCGCGAGCCGCCATCATAGCTGTACCACAAACCGCCGTCGTCGGCGCCGACCAGATGCTTGGTATTGGCGGGGTTGATCCAGATGTCGTGCCAGTCGCCGTGCGATGCGCCGGCGGCGTTGGCGAAGCTCTTGCCGCCGTCTTCGGACACGATCGCGCTATAGCCCATCTTGAACAATTTCTGATCGTCCTTGGGATCGACGATCAGGCGGCTGAAATAGAATGGCCGCCACACCATGCCCTGGCTGCGGTCGCGTTCCTCCCAGTTCTTGCCGCCGTCGTTCGAGGCGTAAAGCGCGGTGCGGACGTTTTCGATCACCGCATAGACCTGCTTGGGGTTCGACGGCGCGAACTCGACCTCGACCCGGCCCCACGGCTGGGCCGGAAGGCCCTTGGCATTGGCGGCCGACAGCATGGTCCAGCTGCGTCCGCCGTCGCGGCTTTCGGCGAAGCGGCTGCCCGAAGGCGCGTCGGGGCCGTCGCCGCCCGAGCGGAAGCTTCCCGGCTGACGGCGGAAATCCCAGGTGCCGGCGAACAAATGTTCAGGATTGGTCGGGTCCATCGCCACTGACGAACAGCCGGTCGACAGATTTTCGCCCTTGAGGATGAGCGACCAGCTGCGGCCGCCGTCAATGGTCTTGTAGAGCCCGCGATCGGGCGAGTCGGAGAACAACGGGCCGGGCGCGCAGACGTAGACGATATTGCCGTTGGTCGGGTGGACGATGATGCGCGTGATGCGCTCGCTCGCCGGGAGGCCCATCCTGGTCCAGGTTTCGCCGCCGTCGACCGATTTATAAACACCGTCGCCGACCGAAACCGAGTTGCGGGTCCAGCTTTCGCCGGTCCCGACCCACATTACGTCCTTGTTGGTCGGATCGAGCGCGACCGCGCCGATCGACTTGACCGGCTGCTTGTCGAACACCGGCGTGAAATTGGTGCCGCCATCTTCGGACTTCCACACCCCGCCCGAGGCCGAGCCGACCAGCAAGGTCACCTTGCCGTCTTTTTCCTGGCGCCCGGCGACCGCTGCAATCCGCCCCGACATGGTGGCCGAGCCGATATTGCGAACGTTGAGCCCGGAAATCGCGGCGCTGTCGGCCGATTGCGCCGCCGCACCGCCGGCGCTCGCGGCGATGATCGCGGCAGCACTCGTCAAAAGGATCTGGCGCAGCATCTTAATTTCCCTTCGGCGGGTTGGAGGGCTGGGCGGGGTCGGCCTTGCCGGCCTTGGCCGGCGTTGTGTCGGAGGCATCGGGCGCGGCCGTCTTGGTTGCGGCGGCATGCTGGCCGGGCTCGTCGAACAAGCTGTCGCCCAGCACCGGATTGGCAACGCCGGTGGCGATGATCGTTCGCGACCGTTCATTGGGATGGCCCTGGGCCCAGCTTTCGACCGACATCGGGAAATAGACGCCGGCGATCTTTTCATAATCGCCAAGCTCGGTCTCGGTGATCTGCTGGGCGCCGCGGATGCGGCGGGTTTCTTCGATCTTGATCTCGAGGAAGGTGTCGGGGTCGAGCCAATAAACGAATTGATCGCCATCCTTTTGCGCGACCTTCAATTTATAGGCGTCGGTGCCGTCGAAATCCTCGAGCCCGAGGTAGGTGACAGTGCTGCCGTCGGTCCGCGCATGGAGCAGCGGGCCCGTAATGGTCGAGGCATCGGCCAGCTGCCGCGCTTCATCGGCCGACATGCGTTCCGCGTCCTTGCGTCCCTGAAGCGGATTGATCTTCCACGCCCCGCTGCCGTCATAGGCTTGGATGACATCGAGGCCCTGGAGCGAGTAGGTCACCCGATCGCGCGCCCGCGGCCCGTCCTGCGCGCGCCATTCCTTGTAGGTGACCTCGAAATCGCCCGGAAAGATCGTGCGCCCGTCGAAGATCAGGCCCTTGATCGCCGCGATCGCCGCGGCCCCGCCGCGCGCCTCGAGGTTTTTAGCGA
>JARXKO010000070.1:2447-7322 GCA_030271595.1 Pseudomonadota bacterium
CCCTTGATCGCCGCGATCGCCGCGGCCCCGCCGCGCGCCTCGAGGTTTTTAGCGACCAGGTCGGGCGCGGTCTGCGCCACTGCCGGGGCCGCCGCGGCCCCGAGTAGAAGTGCGGCATAAATCGATCGGACAGGCATGTGGAATCGCCCCTTTCCCCTTGAACGGGCGCGACCATGGAGCCGGCCTTGCGACGAATCAAGCGGTCGTTCGACTAACGACCAGGAGCCATCGGCGCGCTGGTCATGTCGTGCTGGGCGATAACCGCGCGGACGACATTGTTCATCAGCGTCATGCGCACCGGCAGCGGTACGTCGGTGAGCTTGATCATCACTGCGACCGCATAGCTCTTGCCATCGGGCGCGGTGAGGATGCCGATGTCGTTGTACCCGGCCTGGAGCCGGCCCAGCTCCTGACCGGTGCCGGTCTTGTGGTTGAGCGTCCAGCCGGGCCGAAGCCCGCCCTTCAAGCGGTTGGCGCCGGTCTTGGTGTTGCTCATCACGAACAGCAGCCGGCGGGTCGATTCGGGCGACAGCAATTGGCCGCGTTTCAAACGCGCCAGCGTGGCCACGATCGCGGCCGGTGAGGCGCCATCATAAGGATCGGCGACATACCGGTCGAAGGCCGCCTTGCGCAGTGCCGCCGGCAACGCGCTGCGCGCATCCCAGAAAGCGCTTCCAACCGAATATTTGGGGCTCCAGATTAGCCCCGCGATCTTGCTCTGGAGCGCCTTCTCGCCATTGTAGAAGCGGATCGCGCCGAGCTTTTTGGCGATGATCATCGCGCGCACCGCTTTGGGTCCGCCGACCGAGCGCATCAATTTGTCATTGGCGGTATTGTCGCTGGTGGTAATCGCCTTGAACAACAGATCGTCGAGCGAAATGGTGTATTTGCCGCCCAGGATCAGCGCCGCGATCGGCTGATGGAAGACGGTCAGGTCGGCGCGCGACATGGTGACCTTGTCGCTCATCCTGACCCGACCCTTGTCGGCGGCATCGAGCGCGGTGATCGCGACCCATAGTTTGCTCACGCTTTGCTGGGGGTAGAGCTCGTCGGCCTTCCACGACACACCCCAGCCGTCGTCGATCGAGCGCACCGCGATCCCGACCCGGCCATCGAAGCCGCGGCCGAGCTCGGCGATGCGGCCGCGAATGTAGGCCGGCGCGGCAGGCGCCGCCGGAGCGATCTTCGGAGCCGCCCTGGGCGCTTGAACGGCGGACTTGTCGGGGACCTTGGCAAGCGCCGCGACGCTTGCCGCAAGCAACGCCGCCGCGGTTCCGGCAAGGCCTATTCGAAGCCACGATGACGTCATGATGGCAATTCCTGAAATCTACGCCCAAGCCAATGACTTAGCGCCGCCACCTTGCCCGGTGGATGGCGCTGTCGGGGGAGAGATTCGCACTGGCGGGGGCGCTTGCCAAGCCCCTTTCGCGGGCTCAGCCCTTGCCGTCACCGCCGCCGAGCAGTGCCGCCGATTCGATCTCGTCAAGCGCGCGCTGGGTCGCGACATAGCGCCGCGCCTTGGCGACCCACGGCTGGGCGTTGGCGGCACCCGGCATGCGCATGGTTTCGGCCAGTGCCATGTCGGCATCGCCCATCGACAGATGCTGGAGCGCGCGCTGGTAGCGCGCCTCGCTGTCGCCCGATGGCCGCTCGGCGCTGTGAACCTCGACCAGCGAGCCCAATTCGCTCGACACCGCCGACCACCAGCTGCCTTTGGACCCGCCGCGACGCAGCGCCGGGCCAAGCGTTTCATAATCGGCGACCAGATCGCTCAGGCGGAGCGGCTTGCGCGCCGCTGTAATGACCGTCGCGACCGCCGCCTGATGCTGCTGGCCGAAACGCTGGACGAGCAGGTTTTCGAGATAGCCGAGCGCGACCCCGCGATCGACCGCGCGGCGCGCTGCAAAGGCGATGACCAGGGCATCGGCGCGGCCGGCCGAGCCAGCCGCGTGAGCGCTCTGCGCCTCGACCCGGGCGAGCCGGTCTTCGACATCGCTGATCCGGCCATCGCTTGCCGAAGAGCCGGCGATGGCCTGTGCCGGACCCGGCGCTGGATTGCCGCCAAGCGCGGCTTGTTGGCGGGCGGGCGCGGGCGGCGAATTCGCCACCCCGAGCAGCCGCGCCATCGGCGGATAATGCGCCAGGCCCCAGGTCATGGCTCCGGCCCCGGCGAGCACCAGCACCAGGCCGATCAGCAGTCGGGCGCTCCAGCTCATGCGCGTTCGGTTGGTGGTAGCGGTCATTGCCCGGCGCCATTTTTGCACAGCCGCGCGGCGAGTGCCAGAAGGGCGCGCTCGGCGGGCGTTTCGGCGGCCACGACTGCCTCCCAGCCGCTGCCGGCGGCGCTGGCGGAGCCACTGCTGATGGCCGCGATGGCGATGGTCGAGCGATCACCGACCAGCTCAGCCAGCCGCCGTCCGGCGCGCTGCGAATGAACCAGCGCGACGCAGCCGCCGAGCCGGTCGAGACCCGCGACTCGAGCGATCGCGCGCGCTTCATAAACCGCCGCCGGGGTGATCTTCTGCGGCGCTGCGCCAGTCGCGGTGCGGTGGCGGCCGCACGGGTGGAACAGGCGCAATCCGGGATCGACCGAGCCGAGCAACCGGTCGACCCCGTGATCGCCGGTCGCGGCAATGCCGAACCCCCACTCGCGGGCCGCATCGGCGGTTGCCTCACCGACCGCATAAGCGGGCAAACCGCGCAGCGCCTGCAGGCCCTCGCCGCCCAGGCGCACGGCGTTGGCGCTGGTCAGCAGCACGCCGTCATAGGCGCTCGGCTCTGGCGCTTCCCATTCGACCGCCACGACTTCGAACAACGGCAATGCAAATGCGTCGAGCCCCAATGCGCCAGCCTTGGCGAGAGTCGCCGTGGCGCCCGGCTCGGGCCGCAGGATCGCGAGCTTTCTCACGCCTCCTCGAACAGGCTTCGGATCGAGCGCGAGGCGCGTGCGAGCATCGCGCGGGCCATTTCCTCGGGCACGCGGTCGTCACCGGGCTCGACCAGTGCTTCGTCGGCAACACAATCGAGCCCGTCGGCGCTGTAGAGCGCGCAGCGCAGGATCATTGAGCCGCCGGCAATCTCGGCCAGCGCCGCCACCGGCGATGCGCAACTGCCGCCAAGCGCCCGGGTGAAGGCGCGTTCGGCGCTGACGCAGGCGTGGCTCGGCCCGTGGCTGGCGGCGTCGAGCAAGGCGATCAATTGCTGATCGTCGCTGCGGCATTCGATACCGATCGCCGCCTGGCCCGGCGCCGGGAGCATGACCGACGCGGGCACCGCGGCCCCCGTCTCAAGCCCCAGGCGGTCGAGCCCGGCGGCGGCGAGCATAGTCGCATCGACCTCGCCCGCACCGACCTTGTCGATCCGCGTCTGCACATTGCCGCGGAAGGGGATGATTCGAAGGTCGGGGCGGAGGCGGAGCAATTGCGCGGCGCGCCGCGGCGAGGAGGTCCCAACCACTGCACCAGCGGGCAAAGAGTCGATCGAGTCGGCCCCGATCAAGCGGTCGCGGACATCGGCGCGCGGAAGGATGGCGGCAATGGTGAACGACGGCGGCCGCTCGCTTTCGACGTCCTTCATCGAATGAACGCAGAAATCGACTCGGCCATCGCTGAGTGCGCGGTCGAGCTCCTTGGTCCACAAAGCCTTGCCGCCGATTTCCGCGAGCGGCCGGTCCTGGACCCGGTCGCCGGTGGTGGTGACGGTGACAATCTCGATCCGTTCGCCGTCCCAGCCGTGGACCGCGGCCAGCGCGGCGGCCGCCTGATTGGCCTGGGCCAGCGCCAGCGGCGAGGCGCGCGTGCCAAGCTTGAGGATGCGATCCATGCCGCCCACTAGTGCATCCGGGCCGGATGAGGCAAAGGGCGCCGCATCCATGGCACTCATCCTCGGCCTCGAATCCTCCTGCGACGACAGCGCCGCGGCGCTCGTCACCAGCGACCGGCAGGTGCTTGCCCAGGTCGTGGTCGGGCAGAACGACGCGCATCGCCCGTTCGGCGGGGTGGTGCCCGAAATCGCCGCCCGCGCCCATGTCGAGATCCTCCCCGGCCTGATCCGCTCGGTGCTCGTCGATGCCGGGCTGACCATCGCCGAGGTTGACGCCGTCGCCGCGACCGCCGGGCCGGGGCTTATCGGCGGGGTAATGGTCGCCTTGCTCGCGGGCAAAGGCATCGCGCTCGCCGCGGGCAAGCCGCTGGTCGCGGTCAACCACCTCGAGGGCCATGCCCTGTCGCCGCGGCTGGTCGATCCGGCGCTCGGCTTTCCGTATGTGCTGCTGCTCGTCTCGGGCGGGCATTGCCAATTGCTCGAAGTGCGCGGGGTCGGCGATTACCGGCGCATCGCGACGACCATCGACGATGCCGCGGGCGAGGCGTTCGACAAAGCCGCGAAAATCCTCGGCCTCGATTATCCCGGCGGCCCGGCGATCGAGCAGCTGGCCGCGACCGGCGACCCCAAGGCTGTCCCCTTGCCGCGGCCGCTGGTCGGATCGGGCGAGCCCCATTTCTCCTTCGCCGGGCTGAAGAGCGCGGTCCAGCGCGCCGCCGCCTCTGGCGAGCACCGGCCCGAGGATATCGCGGCGAGCTTCCAGCAGGCGGTGGTCGACTGCCTGGTCGATCGCACCCGGCTCGCCCTCGGCATATGCGCCGCCCCTGCGCTGGTCGTCGCCGGCGGGGTCGCCGCCAATCGTGCCGTCCGGGCGGCGCTGGCCGGGCTTGCCGAGCGCGAGGGCCGCGCCTTTGCCGTACCCCCGGCTTGGTTGTGCACCGACAATGCCGCGATGATCGCCTGGGCCGGGGCCGAGCGCCTCGCCGCCGGTCTCACCGATTCCCTCGACGCACCGGCGCGGGCGCGCTGGCCGCTCGACGACAGCGCCGGCAA
>JARXKO010000071.1 GCA_030271595.1 Pseudomonadota bacterium
ACCAGCAGGCGTGGGACGTGGCGGCCTATATCGACAGCCAGGAACGGCCCAAGGACCCGCGCCAGACGGGCACGCTGGCGCAGAACGCAGCCAAGAATTTCGCCACTTTCCCGACCTATTACGGCAAGACGGTCGATGGCCATGCGCTCGGTACCGGCGTTGCCGGCGCCGGACCCTTTGCGACAGGCAAATAACCTACGGGACGAGCTTGCCCGGATTCATGATTCCGAGCGGGTCGAGCGCGTGCTTGATCGCGCGCAGCGCGTGGATGCGGCCGGGCGGCGCGAGGCGGGCGAATTCGGCCAGCTTCAATTGCCCGATACCATGTTCGGCCGAGATCGAGCCCCCGGCGGCGGTCACGAGGTCGTCGACCAGGCGGGTGATCGCGGCCCCGTCGCTGGCATAGAAGTCCTCGCCCGAGCGATTGCCCGAGCGGACGTGGAAATGGACATTGCCGTCGCCCAGATGGCCGAAGGCGCTGGCGATCGTCCCGGGAAAGGCGCGTTCCACCTGCCGCGCCGCATCGACGATGAAAGCGGGCATTGAATCGACCGCGACCGAGATGTCGTGCGCGAGTGTCTGACCTTCGGCGCGTTCGGCCTCCGAGATCGAATCACGCAATTTCCAGAACGCATCGGCCTGGGCTTCGTTGATGGCCAACGTGGCATCCTCGATCAGCCCGGCAGAGAGCGCCTCGCCCAGCCAAGCTTCGAGCTGGGCCGGCAGGCGGTTGCCCGGTTCGGCGCTGGTCGCTTCGATCAGCACGTGCCAGTGGTGCTTGCCGCCGAGCGGCGCCCGGGTCCCCGGCACATGCCTCAGCACCAGCTCGAGCGAATCTTCGGGCACCAGCTCGAACCCTTCGACAGCGTTCGTCCGCGCCTCGAAAAAGCGCAGCAGGTGGAGCGCGCTCGCCGGGCTGTCGGTTCCAACCCACGCGACCGCGCGCTCGGCGACGGCGGGGACAAGCCGGAGCGCGACCGCGGTAATCACCCCAAGCGTCCCTTCGGCGCCGATGAGCAACTGGTCGAGGCTGTAGCCGCGATTGTCCTTCTTTAGACCGGTCAGGCCATGATGAATGGTGCCATCAGGAAGCACCGCCTCGACCCCGGCGATGAGCGACCGCATCGTCCCGAAGCGAAGCACCTGAGTTCCCCCGGCATTGGTCGAGGCGAGCCCGCCAATGGTGCAACTGCCGCGCGCGCCCAGCGTCAGCGGAAAGCGCAGCCCCTGCCCGGCAACCGCGTGCTGGAGCGTTTCGAGCACCACCCCGGCCTCGGCCAGTGCAAGGCGCCCGGCGCCATTGATGTCGCGGATTCGGTTCATCCGCCGCAGCGACAGCAGCAACGCTGAGCCATCGGCGGGCGGGGTCGCGCCGGCGCACATCCCGGTATTGCCGCCCTGCGGAACGAGCGGCACGCGATACTTGGCCGCAAGGTCGACGATCGCAGCCATTTCCTCGGTCGAGGCCGGTGCCAGCATCGCCTCCGACCGGCCATGAAAGCGCCCGCGCCAATCGCTCAGCCACGGCTCGATATCGCTGGCCTCGGTGACCACGCTGCGCGGCCCGAAGCGGGCGATCATGGCATCGACCAATTGGCGCTGCGGCGGGGTCATCGCCCTCCCTACGCTTGCGGCTCGAGGGTCGGCAAGCGTAGGACGAGGGCATGGCCAAGCCCGCCGCGAACCCGGACATCACGATCGTCGTCGCCCGCGCCATCAACGGCACCATCGGCAAGGACGGTGGGTTGCCATGGCACCTCCCCGGCGATCTCAAGCATTTTAAGGCCGTGACCATGGGCTCGGCGATGATCATGGGGCGCAAGACCTTCGACAGCCTGCCCGGCCTGCTGCCTGGCCGCCGCCACATCGTTCTGACCCGGGACCGCGACTGGTCGCCGCCCGGTGTCGAGGTCGCCCATAACCGCAGCTCCGCGCTCGAGCTTGCGGGCAAGGACCGGGTGACGGTGATTGGCGGCACCTCGATCTTCGCCATGTTTCACGATCTCGCCGGCACGATCGAGCTGACCGAAGTGCTGGCGGAGGTCGACGGCGACACCTTCATGCCCGACCCGAGGTCGAGCGGGCGATGGCTTGAAACCGGATGCGAGGACCATCTTCCGGAAGGCGATCGGCAGGGCTATCGCTTCACTACCCTGAAACGCGCCTAGGACTTGCCGTCCAGGATCGCGTCGATCTGCGCCGCGACATCCTCGACCGGGGCCATCCCAGCGACCCGCCTGAGCAGGCCCCTGTCGGCGTAGAAGGGCAGGATCGGCTCGGTCTTGGCGCGATATTCGGCCATGCGCGTGCGCACCGTCGCTTCATTGTCGTCGGGGCGGCGCCGGAATTCGGTCGAGCCGCAAATGTCGCACACCCCGGGCACCCGGGGCGGGTGAAAGCTGTCGTGGTAATTGGCGCCGCATTTGGCGCAGCTGAAGCGGCCGATGATGCGCTTGACCAGCGCTTCCTCGTCAACCTCCAGCTCGATTACATAATCGAGGTGGCGGTCGCGTTGGCCAAGAAGGATATCGAGCGCTTCGGCCTGGTGCAGGGTGCGCGGAAAACCGTCGAAGATCACGCCCGCGCCGGCCGCCTCGTCGAGCCGCTCGCCGATCAGCGCGCTGACGATCGTGTCGCTGACGAGTTCGCCTTTCTCCATCACCGATTTGGCCTTGAGGCCGATCGGGGTTCCGGCGGCCACCGCGGCGCGGAGCATGTCGCCGGTCGACAATTGGATCATCCCGCGATTGGCCTGGAGCAGCGCCGCCTGCGTGCCCTTGCCCGCGCCCGGCGGCCCCAACAGGATGATGTTCATCACTTCACGCCTACCCCTCCAGCAGCCCGCAACTTACCGCCGACGCGCGGTCTTGAGCTTCGCCTTCTTGATAAGATCGCCATATTGATGGGCAATCAAGTGGCTCTGGATCTGGCTGACCGTATCCATCGTCACGTTGACGACGATCAGCAAGCTGGTCCCGCCAAGCGTGAAGTTGAGCCCCGCCTGCGATGACAGGATTTCGGGGATGAGGCAGATGACGACCAGGTAGAAGGCGCCGATGACGGTGATCCGGTTGAGCAAATAATCGAAATACGTCTCGGTCGCCTTGCCCGGGCGGATTCCGGGGATGAAGCCGCCGTGGCGCTTCAGATTTTCCGACGTTTCCTCGCTGTTGAACTGAACCGCGGTGTAGAAGAAACAGAAGAAGGCAATGCCGAGGCCGTAGATCATCATGTAGAGCGGCGACCCGTGCTGCAAATAGGTGCTGATGGTGATCAGCCAGTCGCTCGACGTGCTGTCGGGATTGGCGCCGCGCCCTGCCCATTGCAGAACCGTCAGCGGCATCAGCAGCAGCGACGAGGCGAAAATCGGCGGAATGACTCCGGCGGTATTGAGTTTGATCGGCAGGTGCGAGCGCTCCTGCTGCATGCCGCGCGCGGTCTGGCGCTTGGGATATTGGATCAGCACCCGGCGCTGGGCCCGCTCCATGAAGCAGATGCCGAGGATGAGGCCGATGGCGAGAACGAAGATCCCGACCACGAGCAGCCCGCTCATCGAACCGGTGCGGGTTCCTTCGAGCATCTGCGCGATCGCCTGCGGCAGGCGCGCGACGATCCCGGCCATGATGATCAGCGACACGCCATTGCCGATTCCGCGGCTGGTGATCTGCTCGCCGATCCACATCAGGAACAGGGTGCCGCCGACCAGGCTGACGGTGCCGGCGACCTCGAACAGGACGCCGGGCTCGACCACCGCGCTGATGCCCTGGCGGATCGATTGCGATTCCAATCCGCGGATGGCGAGATAGCCCTGAACCAAGGTGATCATCACGGTCAGATAGCGGGTATACTGGTTGAGTTTCTTGCGCCCGGTCTCGCCTTCCTTACGCAGCGCCTGCCACGGCCCATAGAGGGTCGCGCCGAGCTGAACCACGATCGAGGCGGTGATGTAGGGCATGACGCCGAGCGCGACGATCGAGAAGCGCGCCAAGGCGCCGCCCGAAAATGTGTTGAAGACGTCGAGGATGCCGCCGCTCTGGGTCTGGTACAGCGCGCTCATCGCCACCGGGTCGATACCGGGCACCGGAACGAACGACAGCAGGCGGAACAGGATCAGCGCGCCGATGGTGAACCACAGGCGCTTCTTGAGCTCGGTCGCCTTGGCGAAATTCGCCAGGCTGATGCTGGAAGCCAAATGTTCGGCTGCGGATGCCATTCAATAAATCCCCGGAAAAACAAACGGCGGCGACAGGCTTTGCGCCCCCCGCCGCCGATATAGTGGCTGAATGCCGCTTGTCGAAGACCTGGTGCCGATTAAGCCTGAGCGGTCTTGCCTTCGCGCGCCTTGAGCCGCGCTTCGCGAACCTTGCCCTTCTTCGCAGCCGCCAGTTCCGATGCCACCTTGGCCACGATCACCTCGACCGAACCGCCTGCTTTTTCAACGGCTTCGATGGCGCCCTTCGACGCACCGGCAACCTTGAGCGACAATTTGGTCTTGAGCTCGCCCTTGCCGAGGAGGCGGACGCCGTCCTTGCCGCCACGGGCCAGGCCGGCGGCCTTGAGCGCGGCGTGATCGATCGTGCCCTTGGTGTCGAGCTTCTTCGACTCGATCATCTTCTGGATCGCGCCCAGGTTCACCTCGGCATAATCCTTGGCGAAAATGTTATTGAAGCCGCGCTTGGGCAACCGCATGTGGAGCGGCATCTGGCCGCCTTCGAAGCCATTGACCGAGACGCCCGAGCGGCTCTTCTGGCCCTTCTGGCCGCGGCCGGCGGTCTTGCCCTTGCCCGAACCGATGCCGCGGCCGACGCGCATGCGGCCCTTGCGGGCGCCGTCATTGTCGCGGATTTCATTGAGTTTCATGTCGTGCACTCGCTTTCGCTTTTGTCGCGCAGGGCCGGTCGCGGCCCCTGATTGGGTTTAACGTTCGACGTTCAGCAGATGCTGGACCTTGCGGATCTGGCCGGCGACCTCGGGGGTCTCCTCGACTTCGATCGTCCGGTGCAGCTTGTTGAGCCCGAGCCCGACCAAGGTCGCGCGCTGGGTCTTGTCGCGGCGGATCGGCGATCCGGTCTGGGTGATCTTGATCTTCTTGTCTGCCATGTCGATTACTCCACGATCGCTTCGGCGGTCGCATCGGCTTCGGCCTTGTCCATGCCGCCACGGCCGAGCAGGTCGGAAACCTTCTTGCCGCGACGCTGAGCGACGCTGCGCGGACTGGTCTGTTCCTTCAAGGCGTCGAAGGTCGCGCGGATCATGTTGTACGGGTTCGAGGTGCCGACCGACTTGGTGACAACGTCGGCCACGCCAAGGCTTTCGAACACCGCGCGCATCGGACCGCCGGCGATGATCCCGGTGCCCGACGGCGCCGAGCGAACGGTGACCTTGCCGGCGCCGAAGTGGCCATTGCCGTCATGGTGGAGCGTGCGGCCATCGCGCAGCGGAACCCGAACCATCGCCTTCTTGGCGGCGGCGGTCGCCTTGCTGATCGCTTCGGGCACTTCGCGGGCCTTGCCATGGCCAAAGCCGGCGCGGCCCTTGCCGTCGCCAACCACCACCAGCGCGGCGAAACCGAAGCGCTTGCCGCCCTTCACTGTTTTCGACACGCGGTTGATGTGGACCAGTTTCTCGATCAGGTCCTCGCCGCCGTCATCATCGCCGCCACGGCCGCCACGACGATTGTCGCGGCGATTGCCGTCGCGTCCACCGCGACCGCCCCCGGGACCGCCCCGGCCACCGCCGCGGCCGCGCGGCGCACGGTCGCGCGGCGGAGCGTCTTGAACTGGAGCTTCGGCCGGCGGGGCTTCGGCAGCCGCCGGAGGTGCAGGAGCCTCGGCGGCCGGAGCTTCGGCAGGCGCTTCGGCAGCAGCAGCTTCGGCTTCGGCTTCGGCTTCAACGGGCGCATCGGCAGCAGGCGCTTCCGCAGCAGCTTCAGCCGGCGCGTCGGCGGCAACGGTTTCGGCCGGAGCCTCGGCTGCTGGAGCAGCGGCTTCCGGAGTCTCCGGGGTTTCGCCAGCCGCGTCGTTAGTGTTGTTTTCGTCGACCATTTAGAACTCCAGTCCGCCGTCGCGGGCAGCGTCGGCGAGGGCCTTCACGCGGCCGTGGAAGAGGAAACCGCCGCGGTCGAAGACGACCTTCGACACGCCGGCCTTCTTGGCCCGCTCGGCCAGCGCCTTGCCGACCGCGGCAGCGCCGTCGCGGGTGGCGCCGGTCTTGCCCTTGAGGTCTTTATCGAGGGTCGAGGCGGCCGCCAGCGTGGTGCCGGCGGTGTCGTCGATGACCTGGGCATAGATGTGCTTGCCCGAACGGTGAACCGACAGGCGGGGCTTGCCCGAAGCGCGCGCCCGCAAGGCGGAGCGCACCCGGCGGCGGCGGCGATCGAAGAGGGAGAGAATGGCCATGGCTTACTTCTTCTTGCCTTCTTTGCGGTAGATGAATTCGCCGCGATATTTGATGCCCTTGCCCTTGTACGGCTCGGGCTTGCGCCAGCGGCGGATTTCGGCCGCGACCTGGCCGACCTTCTGCTTGTCGATGCCGCTGATCTCGACCGTGTTCTGGTCGGGAGTCTTGACGTCGACTCCTTCCGGAACCGGGAAATTGACGTCGTGGCTGTAGCCCAGCTGGAGCCGCAGATTGCGGCCCTGGGCGGCAGCGCGATAGCCGACGCCGCTGATTTCGAGGACCTTGGTGAAGCCTTCGCTAACGCCGGTGACCAGGTTCTGAACCATGGTCCGCTGCATGCCCCAGAAGGCGCGCGCCTGCTTGGTGTCGTTGGCCGGCTTCACGAGGATACCGTCGTCACCGATGTCATAGGCGATCTCTTCGCGCATCTGCAGCTCGAGCATGCCCTTGGGGCCTTTGACCGAAAGGATCTGCCCTTCCGTCGAGGCCGTCACGCCCGCAGGCAGCGTCACTGGGCGTTTTCCGATACGGGACATTAGAATACCTCCGCCAGCACTTCGCCGCCGACATTCTGATCGCGGGCTTCGGCGTCGCTGAGCACGCCGCGCGGGGTCGACACGATGATCGTGCCAAGGCCGTTGCGAATGTGCGGCAGCTCGCGCGAGCCCGAATAGACCCGGCGCCCTGGCTTCGACACGCGCGCCAGATGCTGGATGGCCGGCTGGCCTTCGAAATATTTGAGCTCGATGCGCAGGCCCTTCTGGCCCGCGACCTGCTCTTCGGTATAGCCGCGGATATAGCCTTCGCGCTGGAGCACATCGAGGACGTGGCTACGCAGCTTGGACGCCGGCGTCAGGATCGAATCCTTGCGCGCCTGCTGGCCATTGCGGATGCGGGTGAGCAT